>NZ_JBTIXF010000063.1:0-37983 GCF_055793945.1 Plantactinospora sp. A48
GCCTGGTGTGGGTGGGTGGGTGAGAGGGTGGGGTGTGGGTGTGATCACCCACCGGTGTGGCCGGGGGGAGGCGGGTCCTGGTGTGTTTGGTCGCCCACCCCAGCCAACCCCACGCGCGAGAGGTCAGGCTTGATCCCTGCGCGGGGCGGGCCGCCCACCAGCCAACCCCGCGCGCGAGACGGTCAGGCTTTGACTCCGACCCGGCGGGTGACTCGGTCAGGTGCCGTGGGTGGCTGATTCGACCAGCCGGATGGCGCCGGTCGGGCACATCTCGGCGGCCCGGCGGACCGCGGCGGATTCGGCGGACGGGTCCGGTGTGCGCAGCAGCACCAGACCGTCGGTCTCGTCCTGGTCGAACACGTCGGGCGCGGTCGCCACGCAGTTGCCGGCGCCGCAACAGACATCGCGGTCGACCTCGACGCGTGGGCCGGTCACCAGGTCACCGGTAGTTCGGCGAGACCGAACACCACCGCGGTGTCCCGGGTCGGCACCTCGTCCGGCGCAGCGGTGACGGTCAGCCCGGGCAGCCGCCGGGCCAGCTCCACGAGGGCGATCCGCAGCTCGGCCCGGGCGAGCGGCTGACCCAGGCACTGGTGTACGCCGAAGCCGAACGCCAGATGCTGGTGCGCGTCCCGCGTCGGATCGAAGACGTCCGGGTCGTCGAACTGCGACCCGTCGCGATTGGCCAGCGAAACCATCGCGATCACGCCCTCCCCAGCGCGGATGAGCTGGCCGCCCACCTCGACGTCCTCCACGGCCTGCCGCAGCAACCCGGTACGTACCACGCTGAGGTATCGCAGCAGTTCCTCCACCAGCCTGGGGGCGGAGTCGGGGTCCTCGCGCAGCGCGGCGAGCCGACCCGGCTCACGTAGCAGCAGCAGTGTGCTCAGGCCGATCATGTTGGCCGTGGTCTCGTGCCCGGCCACCAGAAGCAGCAGGCCGAACCCGGTCAGTTCGTCGGGCGTCAGCTCGCCGGTCACCACCCGGTCGGCGGCGAGTCGACCGAGCAGGTCACCGGCGGGCTCGGCAGCCTGGCCGTCGGTGGCGCGGCCGTCGGTGCCCTGTCCACCGGCGTCCTCTCCAGCAGCGCTCCGTCCACCGGCCGCGCTGGCTGCGGCGATCTTTCGGTCCACCAGCGACCGAAGGTACTCGCGCAGGTCCGTCGCGGCCTGGGTGGCGGTCTCCGCCGACGCCGAGCGGTCCAGCAGGGTCCGACTGCGTTCCTGGAAGAACGGATGATCGTCGTACGGGACGCCGAGCAGGTGGCAGATGACCGCCGAGGGCACCGGCAGGGCGAACGACGTCACCAGGTCCGCGGGCGGGCCGGCGGCCAGCATCGCGGTCAGTGTCTCGTCGACGGTACGCCGGATCAACGGCTCGATCCGGTCGATGTGCCGGACCATGAACTCCGGCGTGAGCATCCGACGCAGTCGGGCGTGCTCGGCACCGTCCATCCGGACGAACATGCCGGCGCGGTTACGTGCCACGCTCGGTGACAACGGTCGCAGCAGCGGGAAGCCCGGGCGGGTCAGGTCGGTGCTGAACCCGGGATGCCGCAGCATGTAGCGGATGTCGGCGTGCCGGGTGAGCAGCCAGGCCCAGCCACCGGTCGGCAGCCGCACCTGAGAGATTCCCTCGGCGAGCCGGTCGCGCTCGACTGTGCTCACCGGATCGAAC
Organism: Plantactinospora sp. A48; assembly: GCF_055793945.1. Lineage (NCBI taxonomy): Bacteria > Bacillati > Actinomycetota > Actinomycetes > Micromonosporales > Micromonosporaceae > Plantactinospora > Plantactinospora sp. A48. Next base: position 1,678 of record NZ_JBTIXF010000063.1, read on the forward strand.
GGGCAGCCGGTTGGTGCGGAAAACGGGAAAAGCGGCAGGTCAGTGGCGGCACTGGTCACCGGAGACCCCTTTCGCAGCGAAGGGTATCCATCCCATTCGCCACGGTACCGACCGGTCGAGTTCGGGACAAGTCCCCTCGGATCGCTCCGGCACACTCTGGCTTCGCTCGGGCCCGGTACCCGGTCCGGCCGGTCGCTCGATTTGTGCCGGCGAGCGGTCGAGGGTAGGCAGGAAACCAACGGCCATCGATCACCGGAGGTCCCGATGCGGAACCGGCCAAGGCTCTCGCTCGGCACGTTCGTCGTGTGTGCCCTCATCGTCGTACCCTCGGCGGCGGCCGGCGCGTCCCCGTCCGGACCTGCCGGCGGCGCCGTGGCCACCCGGTCGACACCGGCCGGCGCCCCCGCCGCGACCGCCGCCGGCCACCGCGGCCCGACGGCCAGCACCGTCGGAGACGGCAGGACAGCCAGCACCGTCGGAGACGGCAGGACAGCGACCGCCGTCGGGTACGGCGGCGCGGTGGCCACGGTGGACGCCGACGCCACCCGGGTCGGCCTGGACGTGCTGCGTCGCGGCGGCAACGCGGTCGACGCCGCCGTGGCCGCGGCCGCCACGCTGGGCGTGACCGAGCCGTTCTCCGCCGGCATCGGGGGCGGCGGCTTCCTGGTGCGCTACGACGCGCGGACCGGCCGGGTGTCCACCATCGACGGCCGCGAGTCGGCGCCGGACACCGCCGATGACAAACTGTTCGTCGACCCGGCCTCCGGCCGGCCGTACGACTTCGCCGAGGCACGGGTCAGCGGCCGGTCCGTGGGTGCGCCGGGCACCCTGGCCACCTGGCAGGAGGCGCTACGCCGATGGGGTACCCGCTCGCTCGGACAGTCGCTGCAACCCGCGATCGGGGTGGCGGAGCGCGGCTTCGAGGTCGACGAGACGTTCCGGAGCCAGGTCGCCGACAACGCCACGGCATTCGGCCAGTTCACCTCGACCCGTCAGCTGTACCTGCCGGGTGGTCAACCGCCGGCGGTCGGCTCGACGTTCCGGAATCCGGACCTCGCCCGGACGTACGCCGAGATCGCCCGACAGGGCACCGGCGCGTTCTACCGGGGCGACATCGGGCGCGACGTGGTGCGTACCGTGCAGCAGCCGCCGGTGGCCGCCGACCCGGCACCCGGCTGGGCGTACCCGATCCGGCCCGGCGCCCTCACGACGCGGGACCTGGCCGGGTACCGGGTGGGGCGGCCGGCGCCGACCCACGTCGACTACCGCGGCCTGGACGTGTACGGCATGCCGACGCCGTCCAGCGGTGGCAGCACGGTCGGCGAGGCGCTGAACATCCTGGAGCGCCCCGACCTGGGCCGGTTGGACCGGGCTCAGGCGCTGCACCGGTACCTGGAAGCCAGCGCGCTGGCCTTCGCCGACCGTAACCGGTACGTCGGCGCCGACACCCCGCGCCGGGTCCTCGACCAACTGCTCTCGGACGGCTTCGCGGACGAACGGGCCTGCGCGATCGATCCTGACCGGGCGCTGCCCAAGCCGGTCGCGCCGGGCGTCCCCGACGGGTCGTACGGCGGCTGCCGGACCACCACCGGCGGGGCGTTCGGCGGGTACGAGAACCACACCACCAACCTGACCGTGGCCGATCGCTGGGGCAACATCGTCGAGTACACCCTCACCATCGAGCAGACCGGTGGGAACGCGATGGTGGTGCCGGGCCGGGGCTTCCTGCTCAACAACGAACTGACCGACTTCAACTTCACCCCCACCCAGGGCGACGCGCCGGACCCGAACCTGCCCGGCCCCACCAAGCGGCCGCGCAGCTCGATGGCGCCGACCATCGTGCTGCGGCACGGGCAGCCGTACCTCACGGTCGGCTCACCGGGCGGGTCCACGATCATCACCACCGTGCTGCAGATCCTCGTCGGCCGGCTCGACCTCGGGCTGGACCTGCCGGCCGCGATCGCCGCGCCCCGGGCCAGCCAGCGCAACACCGCGACCGTGAGCGCGGAGCCGGCGTTCGTCGACTCCGCCGAGGGCCGGGCGCTGGCCGCGCTCGGGCACACCTTCGCGAGCACCCCGGAGATCGGCGCGGCCACCGGCATCGAGTTCCTCGACCACGGCCGCCTGCTGGCCGCCGCCGAGCCGGTTCGCCGCGGCGGCGGCTCGGCCGGCGTGATCCGCTAACGCCCGGCTGCAAGGAAGGGCACCTTGTTATCGCTTTTCGTATAGGAAGGGCCCCTTCTTAACGGCCCTGCCCAGAGGAGTCGCCAGCGGCTGTCGGCGGGGTGGTCCCAGGTGTCCCGTGGCCACGCGGTTGATCGTGGCCGGGCCACGGTTCGGCCTGGTACCTGTCGGCCAGACCCGTCCCGCACCTCGGCGGCGGTCCGGCTGGCCGAAGTGGACGGGGACGGTCCGACGCCGCCCAGATCAGCGTTAACAAGGGGCCCTTCCTATACCGAAAGCGATGACAAGGTGCCCTTCCTCACCGGGACCTCCGGCTCTTACCCGCGAGGCGTCCCGAGCGTTCGATGGAGGTGGGGATGGAGGGATGGAGACGACAGGAGGAGTCCGGCGGGAAGGCGCCGCCCCGGGAGAACTTGAGAACACGAGACGAAGGGGAATCCTGATGCGCACATGGCGGGTACAGGATGTGATGAGCACCGAGGTGGCGACGGTGCGGGCGGACACCCCGTACCGCCGGATCGTCGACCTGGTGATCGGCCGGCGCGTCTCCGCGGTGCCCGTGGTGGACGCCGACGGGCGGGTCCTCGGGATCGTTTCCGAGGCGGATCTGCTGCACAAGGTGGAGTTGATCGGTGAACCGCACGAATGGCGGATCTTCGAGGGCAGCCGGCGGCGGACGGCTCGTACCAAGGCTGACGCGCTGGTCGCCGCCGACCTGATGACGACGCCCGCCGTCACCGTCCTGAGTGGGGCGTCCGTGGTGGCCGCGGCCCGGCGGATGGGCCAGGAACGGGTTGGCCGGCTTCCGGTGACTGACGACCTGGGCCGGCTGGTCGGCATCGTCACCCAGAGCGACCTGTTGAAGGTCCACCTGCGTCCGGACGCCGAGATCCGGCGGGCCGTGGTCGACGAGGTGCTACGCCGGGTGCTGGCCGTCGAGGACGGTCTGGTGGAGGTCTCCGTCGCCGACGGGGTGGTCCGGCTCGTCGGCCGGCTCGACCGGTGGAGTTCGGTGGAGATAGCCGGTCGGCTGGCTGCTCAGGTCAGCGGGGTGGTCGAGGTCCACAACGAGCTGGAGTACGACTTCGACGACACCCCGGGAGGCGTGCTACGAGCCGGCCGGACGACCCTGATGGGCATCGCCTGACCGGTACCGGGGAATCATCGGCGACTGGGCGGACCGGGCCCGGTTGGACGCCGGCACCCGCCCGTCGGGATCCACGCGCCGGCCCTCGGCGACGCCCGGGTCACGCGCGCTCGGCCAGGCCACGCAGGTACGCGGCCTGGCCGGCGTGCTGGAGGTCGTCGTCCAGGACACTGACCAGCCGGACACCCAGGGTCACCGGCGGGTCCCAGTTCTCGTCGACCACCCGGTCGAGGTCTGCCGGCTTCAGGCCCCGGAGGAATTCGCGGGTCCGGGCCGCCACGGCCTCGTGGTAGTCGATCAACACCTGGGCGTCCCGTGGCACCACCGACGCCACCTGCTCGGGCGAGTGAGCGTACCCGGTGTTGTGCGGGTCCGGATCCAGCCCGAACCCGGCGGCCCAGTCCCCGGAGGCCCAGACCTGGTCGGCGTCCAGCAACTCCGCCAGGTGGCTGTCCTGGACCCGGGTGAGATGCCAGACCAGCCAGCCGATGGTGTTGGCGCCCGGTGCGGGCGCCCAGCGCAGCCGGTCGGCGGGCAGGCCGTCGACAGCCGACCGGACCAGGCCGGGCAACCGGTCGTACGCCTCGGTCAGCAGCTCACTCATCTCCACCTGTCGTCCCCTTTCGATCGCGACTGCGCCAGGGAACCGGTTACCGCCGTTCAACCGGGCTAAACGCCGCGGTGACGGTGGACCCGACTCCGATCCGTCTCCGGTGTTCGCCGGCTGCTGTCGGCGTACCCCGGGACCGTAGGCTGAGCCGATGGTCGCAGCGCTGGAGTTGTACCTCGACACCGTCGCCACCCGACGGATCCGGGTGCTCTGGGATGCGCTGGAGGCGGAGGGCGTGCAGAGCCTCCGCTCGCTGCTCGACCAGCGACACCGTCCACACGTCTCGCTCGCCGTGGCGACCCGGCTGGATCCCGAGCAGGTCGCGGCGGCGCTGTCCGGCACGGTGGTGGCGGCGCCGCTGCGGCTGTCGTTCCAGCATGCCGGACAGTTCGTCGGCCGGGTGCTGTGGCTCGGGCCCGCGCCCACCGCGGAGTTGCTGACCCACCAGCACACCGTGTACGAACGGCTGACCGCCGCCGGGGTCTCGGTGGCACCGCACTATGTCCCCGGTCGCTGGGTGCCGCACTGCACCCTGTCGATGCGGGTGCCGAACACGCTCCTGGCCATCGCGGTACGGCGGTGTCTGGAGGTGTTGCCGATCGAGGCGACCGTCACGGGCGCGGCGGTCACCGACCACGCGCGAGGAATCGCCCAGCCACTCCCCTGAGCACCGCCCGGTGACCGGAGCCCAGCCCGACGACCCGGAAGCCCGTGGCGGTCACCCGGGGAGCCCGGCCCACTGGAACTGCCCCGCCGGCACCCGGTCGGCCAACCAGCGCAACTGCTCCCGGCGCTGGAATCCGGCGCCGCCCTCGTGCCCGTTGTACGGCCACACCACGATCTCCCGGTCCGCGCTGGCGCAGTGGTTGTACGCGGCGAAGACCGTGGACGGTGGGCAGACCGCGTCCATCAGCGCCACCGAGAACAGGGTCGGGGCGGTGATCCGGGCCGCGAAGTTGACCCCGTCGAAGTAGGCCAGGGTGTCGAACACCCGCTCCACCGCGTCCCGTTGGCTGTGCAGGTAGCGGGTCAGTTCGGCGTACGGCGCCTCGTCGGTCACCTCGGTGGCCCACCGGTAGTGGCACAGGAACGGCACGTCCGGCAGGACCGCGGCCAGCCCGTCGACCAGGCCGGCGACCGCGAGGGTGATCCCGCCGCCCTGGCTGCCGCCCGTCACCAGCACCCGGTCCGGGTCGATCCGCGGGTGCTCCCGGATCATCTCGACCGCCCGGACCGCGTCGGTGAACACCCGCCGGTAGTAGTAGGTCCGCGGATCCCGCACGCCCCGGGTGAGGAACCCGCTGGCCTGCGGCGCGCCCGCCTCGTCGGGGTCGGGGGTGTCCCCGGCGAACCAGCCGTCAGCGCCCTGACCCCGGGTGTCCATCACCAACTGGGCGTAGCCCGCCGCCGTCCAGAACAGCCACTCGTGCGGCAGCCCTCGGCCGTTGCCGTAGCCCAGGTACTCCACCACGCAGGGCAGCCGACCGGTGACGCCACGGGGCAGCAGCAGCCAGCCCCGGACCGGCTGTCCGGCGTACCCGGCGAAGGTCACGTCGAAGACCTCGACCGTGGCCAGGCCGGCCGGGTACGGCGTGAACCGGGCCGGCCAACCGGCCTCCCGGGCCTCGGTCAGGGTGCCCGTCCAGAACTCGTCGAAGTCCGCCGGCTCGGACCGGTCGGGGCGGTATTTCCGAAGCTCCTCAAGGGGGCGGTCGACGAGCATCTGTCCTCCTCACGAGATCATGATCGCCCCCAGTTCACCACCCCGCCCCGGACGTTAGGAAGGGCCCCCTGTACATCAGAAAGCGATAACAGGGGGCCCTTCCTTGCATCGAGTTCAGCTTTCCCGGTCGGTGTCGTCGAGGTCGTCGTCCGCGCCGGCGCGTGCGGCGTCGGCCCGCGCGTCGGCGGCACCGACGGTGGGACCCTCCGGGCGGGCCGTGCCCTCGTCAGCGTCGGTCAGTCCGTCGCCGGCCGCCGCCAGACCGAGTGCCGCGTACCTGGGATCAGTGGTCATCGTCGCCTCCTCATCCGGATTCGCCCCTCCGCTACCCCGCCCGGCCGGTCCGCACACCTCCGCCGGGTTTCGGGATCGGGCCTCCCGAAAGATCCCTGTCGGTCCGCTTGACCGGTACAGAGAACTCGCCTACTGTACCGGTATAGGAGAACGGAGCACCGATCGAGACGAAGGAGAGTCCGATGCACGACGAGCCATTCGCGATGGTCATGGCCAACCTGGTCACCACCCGTGAACTGCACAGTGCCCGCCCCGACGCGCCGGTGGTGCCGTACGTCGCCACACCGGCGCGGGGACCGCGAGCCCGGCGGAGCCGGACGGCGGTCGCCGGACTGCTGCACCGCGCGGCGCGGGCGATCGAACCGGCCGAGTGCGGACTCGCAGGTTGAGGCGGGGTAGCGTCAACCCCACGAACGTGAGTGGGGTGACGTGGTGGGCCGGGTGACGCTGCAGACGATCGCCGATCATGTCGGGGTCAGCCGCATGACGGTGTCCAACGCCTTCTCCAAGCCGGACCAGCTCTCCACGGGGTTGCGGGAACGGATCCTGGCCGCCGCGGCCGAACTCGGCTACGGCGGCCCGGACGCCGCCGCCCGGGCGCTGGCCCGGGGCACCACCGGCACCGTCGGGGTGCTGCTCACCGGAGACCTGCGGTACGCCTTCACCGACGAGGTCGCCACCAACTTCCTCGGCGCGATCGTCGACGAACTCGCGCCGACCGGTCTGGCCCTGACCCTGCTACCCGAGGTGAGCCGGGAGGACATCGCCCCGGCCCGGGACGTCGCCATGGACGGCGCGTTGGTCTACTCGTGCAACCCGGAACTACCCGCCCTCGACGTGCTGCGGCGGCGCCGGATCCCGCTGGTCTACGTCGACCAGAGCCCGACGCCCGGGGTGGCGGGGGTGAACGTCGAGGACCGGTCGGGAGCCCAGGCCGCCGCGCAACACCTGCTCGACCTGGGGCACCGGGAGATCGGCATCATCACGCTCAGCCTGAACGGCCCGCACGGGGAGCTCATCGACTCCACCGAGCCGCCACCGGACGACGCGCACGTGTCCAGCCAGCGGCTGCTGGGCTGGTGTACGGCGCTGGCCGCCGCCGGCGTACGACCACGGATCGTGCGCCAGCAGCACTGCCGGGTCGACGAGGCGTACGGCGCGGCCCGGCTGTTGCTGGACCGTCCCGACCGCCCCACGGCGGTGTTGTGCTTCTCGGACGCCATCGCGCAGGGCGTGGTCGACGTGGCGTACGACCTCGGCCTGCGGGTGCCCGCTGACCTGTCCGTGGTGGGCTTCGACGACAACCCGCTGGCCCGCCGCATGCGCCCCGGGCTCACCACGGTGCGCCAGGACGTCGAGGCCAAGGGGCACGCCGCCGCGGCCGCGCTGACCAAGGCCATCGCGGCGGCCCACAACGGCACCACGGACCAACCCCGACAGGTCACCCTGCCGACCGAACTCGTCGTCCGATCCAGTACGGCCGCACCACCGAGACGACGCTGAGCGATCGCGAGCCGAGCCGGACTGGACCGGACGGGGCATGCTGAAGGGCGAGGTCGACGAAGGGAGCGGGACGTGGAGATCACCGGCTACCTCAGCGCGGTGCTCGTCGGGGCCGTGGTCGGGATACTCGCGCGGCTGGTACTGCCCGGGCGGCAGCGCATCGGCGCCATCCTGACCCTGCTGATCGGCATCGGCGCGGCGGCCCTCGGGTCGTACGTGGCGCACCGGTACGGCGTCGACGACGACCACCCGGCCCACTGGTGGCGGCTGCGCTGGGACTGGGTCCTGCTGGGCATCCAGGTCGGTTTCGCCGTCGTCGGGGTCGGTCTGGCCAGCGCGATCACCCACACCGCCGTCGCCGACCACGACGACGCGCGCCGGTAACGGCCCGGGGTGCGCAGCCCGGGCGCCGCCCGGCGCCGGTAACGCATCGGACCCGGCCCGGGGCGTCGGGGTGCCGATGTCCGGTCGAGGGCGCAGGATCGGGGCATGTATCTCATCCGCGAGCGGATCTTCGACATCGGCAACGACTTCGACATCACCGACGAGTCGGGCCGGCGCGTCTACCACGTGGACGGCAAGGTGTTCACCCTGCGCGACCGACTGGTCATCGAGGACGCGCAGGGCAACGAGGTGGCGTCGGTCCACCGACGCCTCGTCGCGCTGCGACGCACCTACAGCATCAGCATCGGCGGCGAGAAGGCCGCCGACATGCGCAAGAAGCTCATCACCCCGTTCCGGGACCGGTACACCGTCGACGTGCCCGGCCCGGACGACCTGGAGATGCGCGGAGACCTGCTCGACCACGAGTACACCGTGGAGCGTTCCGGGCGCACCGTGGCCACGGTGTCCAAGCGGTGGTTCACCATCCGCGACACGTACGCGGTCGATGTCGCCGACGGCGAGGACCACCTGCTGATCCTGGCCGCGGTGCTGGCCCTGGACCTCGCCCAGTCGCGCGCCGAGAAGGAACGCGCGGAGAAGGAGGCCGACGAGCGGGACTGAACCCGACCGCCGGGACGGCGGCGCACCCCGCGCCCGTCCGGTCGTCAGGGCCGGGCCAGCAACTCGCCGTGCAGCAGAGACAACCAGCCGTCGGGGCTGTCCGCCCAGGTCCGCCAGCCGTCGGCGATCCGCCGCAGGTCCTCCTCCGGCACCCCGGCGGCCCGGGCCTGGTCGGCCAGCGCCGAACGCAGTATCCGGTCCGCCCACATGCCGCCCCACCAGGCACGATCCTCGGCGGTGGCGAAGCACCACGTACTCGAGGTGGCCGTCACGTCGGTGAAACCGGCTCGCCGGGCCCAGGCCAGCAGCCGGCGGCCGGCGTCCGGCTCGCCGCCGTTGATCCGGGAGAACCGCTGGTACAGGGCCAGCCACTCGTCCAGCTCCGGCAGCTGCGGATACCAGGTGAACGCCGCGTAGTCGCTGTCCCGGACCGCGACGTGCCCGCCGGGCCGGCACACCCGGCGCAGCTCGCCGAGCATCAGTACCGGGTCGGCGACGTGCTGCAACACCTGGTGCGCGTGGACCACGTCGAACCAGTCGTCCGGGAACGGCAGCGCGTGCGCGTCCGCGACCACGAGGTCCACTCCGGACTGCCCGCGCGCCGCCAGCTCCGCGCGGGCCAGGTTCAGGGCCTCGGACGTCTGCTCCAGCGCGGTGACCCGGCCGCGCCCGGACGGGTCGACGACCAGCCGCGCCAGATCGGCGGTGATGGTGCCGGGACCGCAACCGACGTCGAGCACCCGCATTCCGGGCCGGAGCACCGGCAGCAGGTATCCGGCGGAGTTCTCGGCGGTGCGCCAGCGGTGCGAGCGCAACACCGACTCGTCGTGACCATGGGTATAGCGGGCCATGTCCACAAACCTAGGTGGGACCACTCCCCCGAGTCCACCATGCGGACATTCTCAACCACATCTTGAGACGACGTGGAGCGTCACCCGCGCCGGCAGGCGTACCGGAAAGTGGTCATGGCCTGGGTCGGAGTCGGGGCGGTGATGTTCAGCGTGGCGGTCTCGGTCGTCGTGCCGACCCCGTCGAACGTCCACCGCAGGTGCAGGGTCGCGGTCCGCTGGCCCCGGCCGACACGCTCGGTGAGCACCGCGCTCGGCTCGGACCCGGACCGCAGCCACTGGTAGCTGACGGTGCCGGCGTTGCCGTTGGTCCGGACCGTCCCCACCACGTCGACCACGAGATCACAGCGGTTACCGGGTGGATCGGGCACGGCGACCGTCGCGGCGGTGACCTCCAGCGGCCGGAGCCGCTGCCACAGATACAGCCCGACCACGACCAGCAACGTCACCGTCAGCAGCGTCGACAGCACCGAGGTCAGCGTCCGGACCGCCGACCGGGGGCGCCGGCCGGCGCCCGCCGGCTTCCGCCAGCCCGGCACCGGCGGCGCGGGGACGCCGGGGCCGAACCGGATCTCCCCGCGCCCGTCGCTGGCCGCCGCACCACCCGCCCGGCCACCGCCGGCCGCGCCCGGAGCGGCATCGGACGGCCCCGAGGCGGGGCCGTCGGTCGCCCGCGGACCGTCGACATCCGTGGTCGCCTCGGACCCCGGCCCGCCTCGGGACGGGTAGCCGGGTGCCGTCACCAGCCCGCCCGGCGCGGCCCACGGGTCGGCCGCGGTGAACGCCGTCCGGCCGCTCCACCGGTCGGTCGACCCGGTGACCGTTCCGGAACCCCCGGGTACGGTCGGTCCACCCGCCACGGCGACGCCGCCGAACTCGGCCGGCAGCCCCACGGTCCGCGCGGCATCCGTCGGCACGGCGTCAACCGGGAACGCCACCGTAGGCGCGGCATCCGCCGGCAGCGCCACCGTCGGCGTGAACTCCGTCGCCACCGCCTCGGTCCACTGTGCCTCCCCGGAGGGCATCCAGGTCGGCACCGCCTCGGTGGCGGCCGTGTCGTGGGACCCGTACCCGCCGGCCGGTGCCCGCGTGACCCCCGCCTCGTCCGGCGACGGAGCCCGGCCCGCCGGCCCGGACCACGACCCGGACCGCGCCACGGGTGGCATCGTCCGGGCCGGCATCGTCCCGGCCGGCGTCGTCCGGGCCGGCGGTACCTCGGTCCGTCCGGCCCGCTGGCGCCGTTCGACGGCGGCGATCAGGGCCATCCGGTCCGGCAACCGCAACTCCAGCACCGGGGCCGCCGCCGCCAGCGCCCGCCGGGCCTCCGCCAGGTCGCGCTCGCCGATCGCCGCGCAGCCCAGCAGCAACGCGCTGGCCGCGCCGCCCGATCCGGACCGCTCGACGAGGGTACGCACCAACTCCGCCCACCCGCGCCGATCCGCCGCGTAGTCACTCCCGGGCGGGGCCCCGGCCGAACCGACCGAACCGACCGAACCAACGGGACCGGCCGAACCGGCCGAACCAGCAGGTCCGACCGGACCAACGGGACCGGGCGGTGTCGTGGTGCCGGCCCGTCGACCGTCGCCGCGCGGAGCCGGCGGCTCGACCGGTTCCGCCGTACCGTCGACACCGATCCGGACGGTCCGGGCGGAGATGACGCCGTGCGGTCGACCGGCGGCGTGCCGGGCGGCGAGCGACCGGGCCAGGTCGTCGGCGACTGTCGCGATGCCGCTGGCGTCGAGCCGCGTCCCGGCCCCGATCAGCTCTGCCAGGGTGGGAGGGTCAACGGTCATGATCCACCTAGCCGGGGGTGCAGTAGGACTGGAGCGTCACGTACGTGGGGCCGGCCGCCGGGGAGCGGTTGCCGGCCGCGTCCTCGGCGGTGGCCAGGATCGGGATCCGGGTGGTCTTCTGCGGGGCCGGCAGGTTGCCCAGCACGCCGGTGTAGGTGTTCTGCCCGGCGTACGACATCCGGACCCTCGTCGACTCGCCGCCCAGGGTGTATTCGAAGACCACCTTCAGCGCCGCGCCGGCCGTCCGGTCGTCCGACGCCACGGCGGTGACGGTGGTCGAGCGGGCGCCGTACGGGCAGCCCTTGGGGTCGAGCACCCGGACGTCGGTCTGCACGCCCTTGACGGCCGGCGCGACCGCGTCCGGCGGCGCTGGCGGGCTGGTGGAGACGGACGGGCGCGGGCTGGCGCTGGGCGGTCGGGTCCGGACCGGCGGCCGGGTCCCGCGGCTCGACGGCGACGGCGACGGCGCGGCCGGGGAGGCCGTCGGCGACCCGCTGGGGCTGGCACTCGGGCTTCCCGCCCCGGCCGGCAGCGCGCCGTCGGTGGGCCCCAGGATCGTGCTCGGGGTCGGGGTGCCACCGGCCAGCGCCGGCGCGTCGTCGGTCTCCCGGGCCGCGTACCCGACCCCCACCCCACCGGCCAGCAGCAGCGCCACCACCCCGGCGACGAGGGCGACCCGGCGGCCCGGCCGCCGCAACCCGGCGCCGATCCGCGGGCCACCGGCGCCGAAGACCGAACTGGCCAGCGCCATCCCGCCCCCGGCCCGGTCGGGGAACGGGAACAGGGCCGCCAGCAGGGCCGCCCGTTCGGCGAGCTGCCGCCAGCCGCGTTCCTCCCACTCCGACCCGTACGTCGCACCGGCCACCGCGTCGAGCAGTTCGACGAACGTGCCCGCCGACTGCGGGCGGTCCGACGGCCGCTTGGCCAGGCCCCGGTGCACCAGCTCGCGTACCGGGCCGAGTGCCGGGTCGGTGGGGATCGGCGCGTTGCTGTGCTGGTCGCGCAGCTCCAGCAGCCCGCGTCCCGGGTACGGGGGCGTCCCGGTCAGGCACTCGTAGAAGGTGGCCGTGGCCGCGTAGATGTCGCAGGCGGGGCTGGCCGGCGCGCCGGTCCACTGTTCCGGCGCCATGTACCGGGGTGTCCCGGTGACCACGCCGCCCGAGCCCTCGCCCACCGGCAGCGCGATGCCGAAGTCCACGAGTTTGCTCTCCCCCTCGGCCGTGACCAGCACGTTCTCCGGCTTGTAGTCGCGGTGTACCACCCCGCGTTCGTGCGCGGCGGCCAGGCCGAGCAGGGATCCCTTGAGGACGCAGAGCGCCGACTCGGGTTCGGTGGGCCCGTGCGTCCGCAGCAGCTGGCGCAGCGAGACGCCGTTCACCAGCTCCATCACGATGGCCGCGCCGTCCGGGCACTCGACGTACTCGTACAGCCGGGCGATGTGCGGGTCGTCGAGCTGGCCGAGCAGCAGAGCCTCGTCCCGGAACCTGGTCAGGAACTCGTCGGCCCGGCCCAGCCGGGAGGTGAGGTACTTGATCGCCACCGCGGTGCCGGTGGTTTCGTGCACGGCCAGGACGACCCGCCCGGACGCGCCGGCCCCGAGTTCACGCGCGTGCGTGTACCCGGAAACCTGCCACACAGCGTCCATCCGCTCGCCTCCACACCGCAGGCGGGATCGAGGCGACCCCCCAGCCACTTGCCGTCGATTGTCATCGAAGTGGCCCGCCGAGCCATCGGCGCATCGGCTCGGCTTCCCCCGTCCGTACGTCCGAAAGGAAGGGCACCCTGTTATCGCTTTCGGTACAGGAAGGGCCCCTTGTTAACGACGCCCGGCCAACGGCGCCCCGTCAACGGCGTCCGGTCAACGGCGCCCGGTCAGCACCGCGCGGTCGACTGGAAAGTCGAAATACGTGTCCGGATACGGTTCACCGGCCAGTGTGTAGTGCCACCACTCCTTCGGATAGTTGACGAAGCCGGCGCCGGCCATCAGCTGTTTCAGCAGCAGCCGGTTGCGCCGTTGAACGGCGGTGACCCCGCCGGCCAGGGTGTGCGCGAGCGGATCGAAACAATCGAACCCGGTCCCCATGTCCACACCGTTGTCCGGGAACCGCCGCTCGCGCGGAGCCGTACAGGACACCAGGGGTTGCCCCCGGTAGGTCGACGACCCGGACGGCCACGCGAGGGCCGAGGACGACCCGGACGGCGGCGCGAGGTTCGAGGACGCCCCGGCCGGCGGCGTGGGAGTGGCGGGTGGCGGCGTGGGAGTGGCGGGTAGCGACGTGGGAGTGGCGGGCGGACGCGTGGGAGTGGCGGGCGGGTGCGTCGCGGTGGAGGGTCGTCCGGCGACCGGCGCGGCGACCAGGGTGAGATCCACCGTGCTACCCCGACTGTGCGCCGTCGGGCCGCCGAGATAACCGTCGGGAAACAGCCGCGTCTTGGCCACCCGGGGATAGAACTCGGCCTTCATCCGCTGATCCGGGTCACCGGCCCAACGGGTGAAGTCGGCCACCGCCCGCCCGGGTCGGTAGCAGTCGTAGACCTTCACCAGGTAACCCCGGGACCGGGCCGCGACCGCGACCCGGTCCAGCGCTCCGGCTGCGGCCCGGGTGAGCAGGCAGAGCGGTTGGGCGTACCCGGCGATGGGGCGGCCCACGAAGTTGTGGTCGGTGGCGTACCGGATGTCCGACAGGATCTCCGGCGCCGCGTCGGCGAGCGCGACGAACCCGGCCGGCGCCGATGGTTGCGGGCCGGGGCCGCCGGTCGGGGTCGGTGCCCGGCGGGCCGGCGCGGTGCAGCCGGCCAGCGCGAGCCCGGTCACCAGCAGCAACCCGGCGAGGACTGTCGCGGTACGCCCCGGCACCTCCCCTGTCTACCGCACCCCGGACGCGCACCTGTCGCTTCCGGCGCGGACGTCACCCGCCAGCCGCACGCCGGTCACGGCACACCCGCGGGTGTCCCCGGTACGGCCCACCCGGCTGGCATGATCAACCGTCATGACCGAGAACGTGGCGCGCGACTTCACCGCCGGACTGCCGATCGGACAGCGGATACCGTTTCCGGCCGAAGGCATCCCGTTCTGGGAGATCTTCCCGTTCGAGGGGGATCTCCAGATCAAGATCCTCGACGAGCCGATGCTCCCCGAGCCGCCCCGCAACGGCGAGGACGGGCCCGACTCGTGCGGCGGCTGCCGCGAGCCGGACCGGAACCTGGTCTGGGCCGACGACGACTGGCGGGTCATCCACACCGGCGGGCCGACGGCGCTGCCGGTGATGGTGCTGCTGTGCCCCAGGGCCCACCACGACCTCACCGACCTGCCACCCGAGCTGTCCGCGCAGCTCGGTCCGATGCTGCAACGGGTGGAGCGGGCCATCATGGGGCTCGGCGGCATCGCCCGGGTCCACGTCAACAAGTGGGGCGACGGCGGGGCGCACCTGCACCTGTGGCTGATCGCCCGGCCCGCCGGGATGATGCAGCTCCGCGGCACCTGCCTGCCGGTCTGGGACGACGTGCTGCCCAAGCTCGGCGACCGGGAGTGGCGGGAGGCGCTCGGCGCGGTCGCCACGGCGCTGGCCGCCGACGGTGGCAGCGCGTACCTGTGAGGTTCGGCGGGCTCCCCCGGCGCCCGGTACGGTGCGAGAAGGACCTAGAGACCCAGGAGAGCGCCCGGATGGACGTCACCACCACGGCCGAGTGGCAGGCACTGCGCAAGCACGCCGAGAGCGTGCGGGACGTACCCCTGCGAGAGCTGTTCGACACCGACCCGGGCCGGGGGGCCCGGCTGTCGGCGCAGGTCGCCGACCTGTACGTCGACTACAGCAAGAACCGGGTGACCGACGAGACACTGGGACTGCTCACCGGGCTCGCCGAACGGGTGGGGCTGGCCGACCGGATCGCCGCGATGTTCCGGGGTGAGCACATCAACTCCACCGAGGACCGCGCCGTGTTGCACACCGCGCTGCGGCTGCCCCGGGACGCGACGTTGCGGGTGGACGGCCAGGACGTGGTGGCCGACGTGCACCGGGTGCTGGACCGGATGGCCGGGTTCGCCGAACGGGTCCGCTCCGGGCAGTGGCGCGGGCACACCGGTGAGCGGATCCGCACGGTGGTGAACATCGGCATCGGCGGCTCCGACCTCGGGCCCGTGATGGCGTACGAGGCGCTGAAGGCGTACAAGGATCCGGCGATCACCTGCCGGTTCGTCTCCAACATCGACCCGACGGACGTCGCCGAGACCACGGCGGACCTGGACCCGGCCAGCACGCTGTTCGTGGTGGTCTCCAAGACCTTCGGCACCCAGGAGACGTTGACCAACGCCGCCGAGGCCCGCCGCTGGCTGCTGGCCGGGCTGGGTGGCGACGACGCGGCGGTGGCCCGGCACTTCGTCGCCGTGAGCACCAACGAGCAGCGGGTACGGGACTTCGGCATCGACCCGGAGAACATGTTCGAGTTCTGGGACTGGGTGGGCGGCCGGTACTCGTTGCCGTCCGCTGTCGGCCTGTCGGTGATGGTGGCGATCGGGCCGGAGCACTTCCGGGAGATGCTGGCCGGCTACCACGCGGTGGACGAGCACTTCCGGACCACCCCGGTCGAGCGGAACGTGCCGGCGCTGCTGGGCCTGCTGAACGTCTGGTACAACAACTTCCTCGACGCGCAGACCCACGCGGTGCTGCCGTACTCGCAGTACCTGCACCGTTTCCCGGCGTATCTGCAACAGCTCACCATGGAGAGCAACGGCAAGTCGGTGACCCGCGAGGGTACGCCGGTGTCGTACTCGACCGGCGAGATCTTCTGGGGTGAGCCCGGCACCAACGGCCAGCACGCCTTCTATCAGCTCATCCACCAGGGCACGAAGCTGATCCCGGCCGACTTCATCGCGTTCAGCGAGCCGAACCACGACCTGGGCGAGATGCACGACCTGTTCATGTCGAACTTCTTCGCCCAGACCGCGGCGCTGGCCTTCGGCCGGACGAAGGAGCAGGTGGAGGCCGAGGGCACCGCGCCGGAGATCGTGCCGCACCGGGTGATGCCGGGTAACCACCCGACCACCTCGATCGTCGGGCCGAAGCTGACCCCGGGCACGTTCGGGCAGCTCGTCGCGCTCTACGAGCACATCGTGTTCACCGAGGGCGTGATCTGGGACATCAACTCGTTCGACCAGTGGGGCGTGGAGTTGGGCAAGGTGATGGCCAACCAGCTCGCGCCGCTGCTCAGCGGTGCCGGCGGGAACCTCGCCGAGGTGGATTCGTCCACCGCCGCCCTGATCTCGCGGTACCGCCGGCAACGCGGCCGGGGCTGACCCCGGACTGGCCCCCGGCGCCGGGGTGGCGGCCATCGTGCCCCGCCCCGGTGGTGGCCATGCCGGTACGACCCGTGTCGCTGTGCGCACCGTACGGTGCAGGACGCTTTTCCGGGCCGGACCGGCGCGTTTACCCGGGTAGCATGTGGTCAGCAGACGGATCTTCTTGCACCCCCGCGACCTCACGCGGGTCCCCTCCCCGGACGGGTGTGACACGATGAGCGCGTTGCGCGCGGGCGAACTTCTGGCCCGCCGGTACCGCCTGGTGGACCAGATCGGTGCCGGTGGGATGTCGGTGATCTGGCGTGCTCGCGACGAGGTCCTGGACCGGCTCGTCGCGGTGAAGGTGCTGGCCGCGTCCCTCGCCGCCGACGACCGGTTCCGCGCGATGGTGCGCGCCGAGGCTCGATCGGCGGCCCAGCTCGTGCATCCCCATGTCACTGCGGTACACGACTACGGCGAGACGGTCACCCAGGACGGTTCCGTCCTCGCGTTCGTGGTGCTGGAACTGCTCGCCGGGGAGAGCCTGGAGGCCCGGCTGACCGCCGGCCCGCTGCCGTGGGCCGAGGGGGTACGGGTGTGCGCGGAGGTGGCCGACGCGCTGGCCGCCGCGCACCGGCTGGGCATCGTGCACCGGGACGTCACCCCGGGCAACGTGATGCTCACCGTACGCGGCGCCAAGGTGCTCGACTTCGGCATCGCCACCCGGGTCGACAGTCCGGACGACGACGACACGGGCGAGACGTTCGGCACCCCGTCCTACGTGGCCCCGGAACGGCTGGACGGCCGCCCGGCCCGACCCGCCGGTGACGTCTACTCGTTCGGCGTGCTGCTGTACGAGACGCTCAGCGGCCGGGTGCCGCACCCGGCGGACACCTGGGACGAGTTGACCGAGGCACTACGCCGGGAGACACCGCCGCTGACCGACGTACCGGGTCTGCCACCGGTCGTCGCCGAGACCTGCCTGAAGTGCCTGTCCCGGGACCCGTACGCCCGCCCCACCGCTCATCAGGTGGCCGAACGGCTGCGCGACTGCCTGCCGGTGACCCCCCGGTCACCGGAGGACGCGGTGCCGCCCGGCGCACCCGACGCCACGCCACCGCCACCGGCCGTCGACGACCAGCCGGATCACGGGCCGGCGCGCACCACGGCCGAGCTGGCACCGTCCCCGCAACCCGACCCGGCAGCCGTGCCGCCGCAACCGGACCCGGTCGCCGCGCCGCCCCAGCCCGGCCCGGCAGCCACGGCATCGCAATCCCACCCCGCGTCCCCGGCACCGCAACCCGATCCGGCCGCCACGGCACCCCAGCCCGTCGCGGGCGTGGTGCGGCAGCCCGGGCCGGCGTTCCCGGTCTCGGGATCCGCGGAGCGGACCGGCGGCGATACCCGTCCGGTCGAGCCCGCGCCCCGGTCCTGGTCCACGGCGGAGTTGGCCGAGGCTGCGCCCGTCTGGTCCTCGCCGGGCCCTCCGGTCCTGCTGGGCGTGGCCCCGGCGGAGACCGACCGGAGGCCGGCGACGTGGAACCCGGGAGCCGAGCTCAGCCCGACGGCAACCTGGAACGCGGGCACCGACCCGGGCCCGCCGTCGACGCCACCCGGACCGGTCGCGCCCTCGCCCCGGCGGTCCCGCATCGCCCTGGCGGTGGCCGCCACCCTGGCCCTGCTCGGGATCATCGGGCTGCCGCTGCTGGTCTCGCGACTTGGCACGGACCGGCCGGGCGCGGCGCCGACCGGACCGGGTCCGACCGGCGGCACCGCCGCGACGACCGCCACGGCCACGGCGGCCGCCACCTCGGCAGCGGCAGCCACTGCTACGGCCACCGGCACCGGCACCGGCACCGGCACCGGTGCGATCGGACCGGCGCCCGCCGGTGGACCATCTGCCGCGTCGACCCAGGGGGAACGCTCGCAGCCGCCCGACGTCCCCGACGCCGCTGGTCCCAGCCCGGTGGATGTCCCGTCGGCCGTCCGGACCTTCACCAGGCTGGTATCCGACGGGGTCGACTCCGGAGACATCCGCGACGACGTGGGCCAGGACCTCGTCCAGGTGGCCGACCCGCTGCGCTCCGCCGGCACACCGGCCGAGGTGGAGTCCGGGGTCCGGAACCTGCGGCAGAAGGTCGACGACCGGGTACGGGAGGGTGGGATCAGCGACCGGTACGCCGAACTGCTGTCCGACGGATTGGACGGGATCGCCGCCGCGGTGCACACCCCGTCGCCGTGACCGGATCGCTCACGTTGCCCCCGACCTCACGGCGCTACCTGGGCTGTTGTTATCGAGTTGCTCCTGGTCACGGCGGTGATGAGGTCGTGCGGCAGGGTCGTTGCGTTGACGGACAGGCGCTTGTCACAGCGGTGATGAGTCGTGGGTGGCGGTCGGTGGGTTGGGAGCCTTGGAGCGTGCCGGCGTCGCTCGCGGCCGATTATCCGACGAGAGGGGCGGCACGGCCGGCAACGCCGACACCGGTGGTCAGATGATCAGCAGAGGTTCGGCTTGCCCGGGCCAGCGGGCGGTGATGGTGAGGCGTGCGTCGTCGAAGCCGCTGCTGATCGAATGTGGCCCGTCGTACGCTTTGTACAGCAACGAGGCAAAGGCCCGGGCCTGCTCGTCCGTCACGTTGCCGCGCCAGCCGATGGTCGCGGTGGTGGCGCCGTGGGACAGCCGGTCCTCCCGTCGCGCCACCAGGTGGGCGAGTTGTTCGGAGTCGCAGCAGTTGAGCACGACGGCGTGCGGCCGGCAGGTGGCGGCGTGGATGGCTCGGGCGAGGTCGGCGGGCAGCACCGCCATGGGGGTGCCATCAATGCTGAAGTGGATCACGCCCATGTCGGCGTGGGCGGCAATATGCACGACGGCCGGCCGGTGGCGTTCGATTTCTCGTCGAAGCTCAGCGATTTCGACGTTCGCCCGCTCGACAACGGCGGCTCGCAGGTCGAGGGCTTTGCGAATGCAGGCCGCCTCGCTGGCGAAGTCGTTGCCGTTGATCTTGGCATCACCCAGTGCGATGAGGATGGTCTCCGCGGGTCGCGGATGCATCGGCGCCACTTCCCACACCGGCCGGAACGGTGCGGACGTAGGAAGGTATTTGTCCGGGCGTGGCGCGGTGCCCCGCCACCCGCGCAACTCGTCGGGGCTGATTCCGAGCGCTGCGGCGATTTCGTCCCAGGCGACGCCGCTGCGGCGGTAGTCACGTGCTGCGGCGACTGCCGCGGCGATGGCGTGGTGCCGGTCGGCGTCGGGGACTGTCGCGATCAGGATGATGTGTTGCGCCAGCCGGGACCGTTCGCCGGCGGTCAGCCGGCGAGCGGCGGCGTCGGTCACGGCTGGGCGGTCGGTTCGGGTGGTGTGCCGGCGGGTGGTGTGCCGGCGGGTGGTGTTGTCAGGAGGTGCGCGAGGTCGTTGAGGAGTTCGGCGAGTTCGGGTAGGCGTACGGCCAGCGCGGACAGTCGCCTCGCTGCCGCCTTGCGAGCGTCCTCGTCGGCGTGGTCGGCTGCCATCCGGGCGAGGTCGCGGGCCTGGTCGGCGCCGCCGTCGTGGCGGGCGGTCAGGATGGTGGCCAGGTAGGGTCCGGTGAACGGAGTGCGGCTCAGCGCTGGTGCGGCGAACCAGACCTCGGTGAGCTGGTCGAGGTCGGCCCTGTCGACGGCAGCGAGCGCGGCGTCGATGGCGTCGGGTGCGTCGAGGACGATGTCGTACACGGTGTCGATCGGCATGGTGGCAGCCAGCCGGGCGATGGCCAGGTGCTGCCTGATGGCGGGATCTCCGCCGTCCGCGGCCAGGATCTCGGTGGTTCGCGGATCTGTGAGGATCCCTGGGTGCTCGCGGAGGAAGCGGCGTGAGGCGGTCCAGGTGGGGGTTGCCAGCCAGCCGTGGACCATGGCCTGGTGCTGTTCGGTGCCGAGGAGTGCGTCCAGGACAGGGTCCAGTCCGTGTTCGTCGGTCGCGTCGAGGACCTGGAGCAGGTGGGTGATGGTGGGGTTGTCGCTGTAGAGGGCGGCCAGGGCGGCGCGGGCCGGTTGAGCAGCGGGGCTGTGCAGGGCTTTCGCCTCGGGTGACCGGAGCACGGCGGCCCGTTCTACCCAGTTCGCCTGGCTGAGCATGCGGTTGAGCGGCGTGACGACGGTGTCCGGCAGGGGCGTGGTGGCCCATGCCGGTGCCCCGGCTGGCGGATCGTTGGGCTGGAGTTCGGCGATGGCGGCACGGACGGCGCGGCGTGCGTGGGCTCCCCGCTGGGGGTGCTCCTCCCGATCGGCGAGGCTGGCGGCGTGGATGAGGTCGCTGGCGATGTCGGACGGCGGGTCTGCGCGCTGCGCTCGCCAGCGAGCGAGGGCCAGGACCAGTTCCGCTCGGGGGCCGGCATCCATGTTCTCGCCTGCCTCGTCGAACGCGGTAACCGCTTCCTCCCGCCGACCCAGCTCAGACAACATGGCACCGAGATTGTTCAACGACGCCGCGAGGTCGGGCAGGTAGGCACCCGGATTCGCCTCAGCCAACCGCCGTCGAATGACGACCGCCTCCTGACCGGGCGCCAACGCCTCCTCCCGCCGACCCAGCCCAGACAACCGGATGCCGAGATTGTTCAACGACATCGCGAGGTCGGACAGGTAGGCACCCGGATTCGCCTCAGCCAACCGCCGATAGAGGGTGACCGCCTCCTGACCGGGCGCCAACGCCTCCTCCCGCCGACCCAGCCCAGACAACCGGATGCCGAGATTGTTCAACGACGCCGCGAGGTCGGACAGGTAGGCACCCGGATTCGCCTCAGCCAACCGCCGATAGGCGGTGCAGGCCAGTGTCGCGGTACCCAGCGCTTCCGGCTGGCCGGCGTCGGATTGGCGAGTGGCGAGTGTGGCCAGGGCCGCCGCCCACTGGGCGACCTGGTTCTCGTCACTGTCGTCGTCGGGTGAGGGCGGCAGGCTGCGCGTGCTGGCCGCAAGCGCGAGTCGGCGTAACTCGGTGTGCCCGGGCGGGATGAGCGCGTTGAGTTGGCGCAGCGGCAGCGGGCTGTCGTCGCGTTCGGCCAGGTCGGTCAGTGGCGCCACGAAAGGACCACCTCGGCGCAGGGCGACCGCGAACGCCTGCGGCCACAGCGTGACTCTTTGCCGCAGGGCGGCGCTGGCGAGCCGGGTGGCGGCATCGCGTGCGTCCTGGCCGCGCTCGCCGGTCCGGGTGAGGTTGTCGCAGAACCGCATGGCCGGGTCGTCGATCGCGGTGCTTACCACGCGGGTGTCCTCGACCTCCGGCAGGGAGCCGACCGCCATCGCGTACTGGTCGGGGTCGGCCGGGAAGGTGGTGAGGATGAGGTGCTCCGCGATCGGGTCGGGGCGAAGGGCGAGGAGATCAGCTCCTTCGCCGGCCAGTTGTGCAAGTCCTTCTACCAGTTGACCGGGCGCGAGCCCGGTATGGTCGGCGATGTCGGGCTGACGTAGCACGGTGGTGAGTTGCCTGTGGGTGGGAGAGAGCAGACTGACGTGGGCGGCGGCCAGGCGCAGCCCGCGGATGGCCGGCCGGTCATGGAACCGGGCTTCGATCGTGTCCGCCCAGTGAGCCAGTTCCCGGTCGGTGATCTCGTTGAGCAGTTCCGCGCGGGAGGTCGGCCGGGTGGCGTCGGTACGGGCAGCGAGCCAGGCGAGCATGATCAGGTCGAGGGTGCCCCATCCGCTGACGTCGGCTGGGTCGCCCGGGTCGTCGACCCCCTCGTCTGTAGCGGCGAACCTGCGGTAGGCCCGGTTGAACAGCCGCACCGGTTCGGGGTGGCTGGCGTCGAGGCGTAGCGGCGGGAAGACCTGCCGCGGCACACCCGTGCGTGTGAGCGCCCGGTCGAGCTCGGTCCACCAGTCGGCGCGGAACCGGGCGGTGAACAGCACAGCGGTACGCGACCGCCGGGTGGCCAACGCCCGCAACAGGTCCCGCAGTGTCTCGGTGGGCCACCGTTCGACGTAGTCGATCACGACCAGCAACGGCCCGGCCAGCCGGGTCAGCCAGGACTGACCGTCGGCGGCGGGTGGGTTGGTGAGGAAGCCGCTGTGCCACCCGTCACCGGCCAGCCGGTCGGCCACCTCGGCGGCGAGATGGGTCTTGCCGGCACCACCGATGCCCTCGACCACCGCGAGCCGCAGCGGCTCAGCCATCCCATCTGCGGCGGCGGCCCCTGGCATTGATTCACCAGCTATTGGTTCACCAGCCGGTGCCCGGCACCAGCCGAGCAGCAGGTCCAACTCGCGGCGAGGCAGGAACCTCACCACGGTGTTGCGGGCGCGCAACTGCGCCAGCGGCCCATTGCCCGCCGATTCCGTCGGCTGGTAGGGCGGCTCCAACACCGGCACGTGCGGCTGGCCCGGCGGCGGCAACGCACTGCCCTCGGCATAGAAGCGGCCGACATCAACGGCGAACCGCCACCGCCACCCGCCGCGCTCGGAGTCGGCCGTCTCAGCGAGCAGTGCGGCGGCCGACTCCACTGCACCCGCCAAGTCCGCCGCGCCAGGGCCGTACCCACGGCTCGCCTTGGTGACGTCGATCGGCAGGAACCCGCCCACGTCGTCCACGGATGTCCGCAGTCCACCGTCCGGCCACGACGGCGCCGCCGCCAACACCGGCTGGTCACCGCCGGGCGACAGGTAGTCACGGTGCCCACCGGGACCGGTCCACTGGCCGCGTAGCCAGACCACCACAACCGCGTGCGCGGCCCCACCCCCGGCCGGCTCAGCCACCACAATCAGCGGATGCACCCCGGCGCTCAGGCAGGCCCCGGCGAACGCCACCGTCAGATCCAGGCAGTTCCCGCGCCTGGGCACCTGGAAGATCTCATCGGGCGGGCGGATGAGCTGCCCACCGCCCGCACCGGCGATGGGCTCGTCGGCGTAGCGGACACCCGTGGCGGCGAAGGCGCTGTAAAGCTCCTCCACCCGTACCCGCAGATCCTCGCCGTGGCCCTCGGCGCGGGCCGGCAGCCCCGGCACCTGCCGGGCCACCTCATCGGGCTGCACGTACAGCAGCAGCCCGGCCGGGTTGTCCGCGCGCCACGGCGGCCAGCTCACCACTCCGCAGGCCGTTCGGGGTCGAGCACCACGAGCGTTTCGGCCACCGCGGCCGTTCCGACCCCCGCCACCCCGTCCGCCTCCACCGTGACCTCGTAGCTTCCGGACGGCAGCGGCGGCAGCAAGCCCCGCCAGCATGTACCGGCCGGGCGGTCCGGATCGGCCACCAGATCGTGGACCTGGCGCGGCCCGCCCCCCACCGGTACGACGACCACCCGGACCCGGTCGGCGGTGAGTGGGGCGGGCAACAGCGTCGCTGCCAACGGCACCGGCTCGTCGGAGGTGGCGAAGTCGTCCAGATCGAGCCCCAGCCACGGCCGATCCGGCAGCTCACCCCCGCGGGTCGGGACCCGATCACCGGCATACGACGACAACACCTGCACCGGATCCGCGATCGACCCCATCGGCCCGTGCCGCGCCGCTACCACCCGCCAATCCCGAGGAGAGTCGCCCAGCTCGATCGGAATAGCACACAGGGCAGGCACCGTCCCGTCGCCCGCCCAACCGACATTGCCCCGCCACGCCGGATCCTCCTTCGACACCCGCAGCCGGCCTGCGGTGACAGTGGCCAGGTTCGGCGTGCCGTGCCCGCGCGCCAGGTAAGGGAGCACGTCGGGCACCTGGTCGGCGCCCAGCCCTGCCCACCCGTCGCGGATGCGCTCGTGGACGGCGCGGGCGTCGGCGGCCATCCTGGCGAACAGGTCCGCATAGTCAGCCGGGCCCCGATCGGCACCGGTCAGCGAAGCCGGCAACTCGGTCAGCTCCACCGGCGTCGACGTCTCCCCGTCCCACACCGCCGGGTACTGCGGCAACAGCTCGTACATCGACGGCCAGCCACGGATCACCCCGGTCATCCGCGGGTCCCGCAGCCGACCCACTCCGGCGCCGTTGACCAACCAGTCCAATGCCTTCGGAGCGCCCCGCACCGGCGTGCCCAAGGTGATCAACGCCCGGCACCGCCGCCAGCCCTCCAGGACCCCGATCCAGTAGCGGGCCACCAAGCCGCCCATCGAATGTCCCACCACGATCACCGGCCGGTCGGCGCGGGTCAGCCGATGTGACAGCGCCTCCTCGACCGCCTCGTGAACCCGGACGGCGGCATCGGCCACCGAGCGACGGAAGTCGTACGGCACCAGCAACACATCGACGCTCGGATCCACCCGCCCAGGCCGGTACGTGTCGATCACCGCGTCCGGAAACGCATTTCGCACGTGCAGATAGATGCGTTGATAACCGGGCAGTTTGAGCAGTGGTGGCAGGATCGCCAGGTCCCTGACCAGCTTGACCGGCTCCAGCTCGGGGAACTTCCCCAGATCCAGCCCCGTCGGTGACATCGCCACCCGGGCCAGATCCGCTGGGGTCAGTCCGTACCGCCGCCCCGTCCCGGCCGGCTCCGGTCCCGCCAACTCGCTACCACCGATGCCCGGAAGAACCACCACCAGGTGCCGCAGCCGCGCCATACCACCCCTATCACCGTCACACCGGCGCCACGCCGGGCGTCTCAAGCCCGCATCTCGGCACCGGGTCCACCAGGAACCGGAGCGCGGGACGGGCAAATGCGCGGCACTACGAATGCAAGCACACGAGAGGCGTTCAGAGGCTGTCAAATACAGGACAAATGGAAATTAATGAATGCTGGGCCGGCCACCCATCTCGCAGTATGAAGCCGCCGACCTGACCGCACCTTGGCAGTTCGCCTGGTTCAGATGGTGGCATTCATGGCGGGCTGGCGAATGCGCACTCCACAGGTAGGGTCGGATTGTGCTCTTTGGACGAAGCGAGCGCGAAATCCCGAAAAGGATCCTGGGCAACATTTGCGCGTTTCACCAGGGCACGAAGGGATGTAACAAAATTCAACGCGGAGGGGCGGCGGATGGCCGACGACATGGGATCCACGGTGCCATGGCGGCAGCTCGGGCGGGCGCTGCGGGAGTTGCGTACCGAGGCCGGGATGACACTCGATGGCGCCGCCGAGGCGATGAGCTGTAGCAGGCAGAAGATCTGGCGGATCGAATCCGGCCTCGGCCCGGTTCGCGCCGTCGAGGTGCGGGGCCATGTGCGACCTGTACGCCGCCACCCCCGAACTCACCGGCGCCCTCACCGCCCTGGCCACCGAAACCAAGGCCAAGGGCTGGTGGCACTCCTACGGCGACGCCATCCCCGACTGGTTCGAGCTGTACGTCGGCCTTGAGTCCGCCGCCTCCGCCATCCGCCGCTACGACGAAGCGCTAATTCCCGGCATCCTCCAGTCGCGCGCCTATGCCCTCGCGGTCTATCAATTGGAGGTGATCCTGGCCGAAGCGGCCTTGTTGCGCACGGTCGGGGACGCGGCGACGATGGCTGAGCAGCTCAGGCACCTTCTGAAGGTCGGAGAACTGCCCAATCTCTCCATCCGAGTACACCCGTTGAGTGCCGGCATCCATCGAGGCGCGGGGGCCGGCACATTCGTCATCCTCGACTTCCCGGCGGCCAAGCGGACCACGCCGGAGCCGCCGGTGGTCTACTGCGAATCGTGGACCGGCGCGCTCTATCTGGATCGACCGGAGGAGTACGCGGCCTACGAACAGGTGTGGGCGAGCCTCGATGATCTGGCGCTCGATGAGGCACAATCAAGACAACTGATTAACAAGATCATCGGAGAGATTCACCGTGGCTGACCTGACCGGCGCCCACTGGCACAAGAGCACCCGTAGCGGCAGCAACGGCGGTGACTGCGTGGAGGTCGCCGACAACCTGGCCGACCTCGTCGCCGTATGCGACAGCAAGGACCCGACCGGCGCGGCGCTCACCTTTTTCCCCGGTGCCTGGAGTGTCTTCGTCCGGAACACCAAGCGCCACGCCTGACCGAGGACGGACCCGGACCCGGGAGAGCGTCCGGCGAACCCGGTTCGGTCACCCGAAGCCCGGTCCATCCCCGTCCCGGGCCCGCGATCGGAACGTCAGTCGGCGTACGGTTCGAGGGCCCGTCGGAGCTGGCTCTTCGGCCGGGCGCCGACCAGCGAGCCGACCACCTCGCCGCCTCGGAACACCAGCAGGGTGGGCAGCGACATCACCCCGTACCGCCGGGTCGCGTCCGGATTCTCGTCCGAGTTGAGGGTCGCCACCACCAGCCGGCCGTCGAACTCCTCGGCCAGCTCGGCGAGGCTGGCGGAGATCGCCCTGCACGGCGGGCACCAGTCGGCCCAGAAGTCGACCACGACGGGCCGCTCGTTGGACAGGACCGTGCTGGTGAAGGTGTCGTCGGTGACCGTGATCAGCGATCCGACGTCGGAGCGGTACGGCATGTTTCCTCCCGTTGCGTGATGGCCTGGGCGAGCTGGGACCGCAGCTGACGCCGTACCGCGCCGAGGCGGTCCAGGCAGGCGTCCAGCTCGGCCAGCTTCCGGCGCAGGATGGCGACCGAGTCCGGGCAGACGTCCCCGGAGGCGTTGCCGGCCCGCAGACAGTCGACGAACGGCCGGATGTCGTCGAGGCCGAAACCCACCGCGAGCAGGCCACGGATCTCCTGGACTATCCGCAGTTCCGTCTCGTCGTACCACCGGTACCCGTTGGCGGCGCGCTGCGCCCGGACGAGCCCGTGGGACTCGTAGTAACGCAGCGTGCGAGTGCTGGTGCCGGCCCGTTCGGCCAGTTCACCGATCCGCATCCGACCTCCCCATCCGCGTCGTGCCAGCAACGCTAGACCTTGTCGCCAGCGTCAAGGCAAGCGTCGCGGAAGCGCCCGGAGGTGGTCCCGGACACGCCCCGCCGGCCCGCCGCCCATCCGGACGGCCCGACCCGGCCGGGTGCCGATGTCAGTCCGTCCTCCGCGCGTCGCACCGGTCGGACAGCGCGTACCGGAGCAGGACGACGTCCTCGATCTGCCGTACCTCGATGACCCGGGCGCGCCGGCCGGGGTGCCATGGAAACCGGCCCTCACCGACGAACCGGGGCGCCCGGCGGTCGCCCACGAAGAACGGGGCGACCACCAGGTGCAGCTCGTCGGCCAGACCGGCGGTGAGAAACTGACCGTGGACGGTTCCGCCGCCCTCCACCATCAACCGCCGGACACCCCGGGTCGCCAGGTCGGCCAGCGCCCGCGCCGGGTCGAGCGGGTCACCGGCGTCCACCACCGCGGCCAACCCGTCGAGCCGGTCGCGGGTGCGGACCGCCGTACCTGAGGCGCAGTAGACGATCTTCTCGGCGTCGCCCTCGGTGAAGAACCGGGCGCCCGGGTCGAGATCGCCCCGACCGGTCATCGTCACCTTCGTCGGGGAGGCCGGCAGGCCCCGGGCCAGTCGCGCGGTTCGGCGCGCGGCGTCGCGTACCAGCAGTCGGGGGTTGTCCCGGCGGACGGTGCCGGCGCCGACCAGGATCGCGTCGCACCCGGCGCGGACCTCGTCGATCCGGTCGAGGTCGGCGGCGTTGGACAGCATCAGGCGCTGCTCGGTGGCGTCGTCGATGTAGCCGTCGATCGAGGCGGCACAGCTGAGCACGACGTAGGGTCGCGGGCTTCCCGGCACGGTCGCGGCTCAGCGGACGGACGGCAGGTCGGTGCGGCGGGCGTGGTGGGATGCCTTGGCGGCGAGATATCCGGCGTTGGCCGGGGACAGGTAGACCCCGGTGGGCACCGAGGTCACCACATCCAGGCCGAGCTTGCCGAGCTGGTCGGCCTTGTCCGGATTGTTGGTCAGCAGGGAGATCCGCCGGGCACCCAGCGCGACCAGCATCTGGGCGGCGGGGGTGTAGTCCCGTTCGTCCTCCCGGTGCCCCAACGCGACGTTCGCCTGGTAGGTGTCCAGTCCGGTGTCCTGGAGGGCGTAGGCGTCGAGCTTTGCGTACAGGCCGATCCCCCGGCCCTCCTGACGCAGATAGAGCAGGAAGCCGCCGACCTCGGCGATCCGCTCCACCCCCTCACGCAACTGGGGGCCACAGTCGCACCGCTGGCTGCCGAACACGTCGCCGGTCAGGCACTCGCTGTGCGGTCGGACCAGGGGCGGGTCCGTCGCCTGCCGGTCCAGCGCCGCCGACCAGTCACCGAGACCGAACGCGAGGTGTTCCCGACCGTCGGCCAGCCCGTCGAACGTGAACACCCGGGCCGTCGCGGTGTATCCGTCGGGGAATCTGAGCGGCACGGTGACCTGGGTGCGGATGGTGGCATCGGGCAGTACGTCGGACATGAGGCTCCAGTCGTCGAGGGGTACCGACAGCCCTACTTTATTGCCGCACTCCGACAGGTACCCGGATCCGTCGGACCAGCAGGACCACGGCACCCGGCAGGCTCGACACCAGGACCAGCGCCCCGTACACCATGGCGGCCGCCACCCCCTGGTCGGCGGTGAGGCCGGCGGCGCCGAACGCCCAGGCCGCCACCCCCTCCCGGGGTCCGAAGCCGCCGACGTTCAGCGGCAGGCCCATCGCGACCAGCGCCAGCAGGGTCAGCGGCACCAGTCGGGACAGCGGCGCGGTGGCGCCCGCGGTGCGCGCGGCGACCAGGAAGGTCGCCAGGTGACCCGCCACCACCACGCTGGAGGCCAGCAGCACACCCAGCCAGGTCCGGCGGGCGAGCACACCGGCCCGGACATCGCCGACGGCCGCGCGCAGCGGCCGGCTCCAGCGGCCCGCGCCGGGTCGGCACAGCACCCTGGCCACCACCACGCACACCAGGCCGACCACCGTCACCACCGCGACCGCCACCGGCAGGTACGGCCGGACCGGCGACGGGAGGGCGAACAGGATGATCATCGCCATGGCGACCTGGACCACCTGCCCGGCGGTGCGTTCCCAGACCACCGCCCGGACGCTGCGGCCGACGTCACCGACGTCCCGGCCGTGCCGGACCGCCCGGTGGACGTCGCCGAGCACCCCGCCGGGCAGCGTCGCGTTCAGGAAGACCGCGCGGTAGCAGTGCGCGACCGCGGTGCCGAGCGGCAGCCGTACGCCGAGCCCGCCAGCGACCAGGCTCCACCGCCAGGCGCAGCACACGGTGGTCAGTACGCCGATGCCGACGGCCGCCGCCAGGGCCCGACCGTCGATCAGTCGCAGTCCGGCCAGGAACGGCCCGGTGCCCAGCCACCACAGCAGCGCACCGAGCACGCCCAGGCCGCTGAGGCTTCTGGCCCAGGGCCAGCACCACCGGGCCGCCGCGCTGATCGCTGACGTGGACACTGCGCCGGTACCAATTCGCACCCGGACCCCTCCTCGGACGACCGCTCCCCCGGCCAGTACGTACCGGATCGTCCAGAAGTTCAACCAGCGGTGCCCGGTCGTGGACCGGGTAGGCACGCCGAGGCGGGACCTGGTAGCTGTTAAAAAGGGGCCCTTCCTATACAAAAAGCGATAAGAAGGTGCCCTTCCTTTCGGCTCAGGGCAGGGCGAGCAGGTCGGTGTGCGGCACCACCGCGCCGAGCCGGCCGGCGGTCGCGGCGGCCAGCCGGCGCCGCGCGTAGGGTCCGGCCCGTTCGGCCAGCTCAGGGCGCCGCTCGCAGGCCGCGTCGAACCAGCCGGTGAACCACTCGGCGGTCAGCTCGGCGCGGTCCGGCCCCAGCCGCCACGGGCTGTCCCGGACCGTGACGGACCAGCCGTGCCGGGCGAACGCCGCGGCGCACGCCTCGACCGCGTCCGGTCCGAGGAGGGTACGTCCGGCCACGGTCCGCCGCTGATGGTCGTCGAAGGCCGCGGCGATCTCGGCGTCCAACGGGTCATCCGGTTCGAGTCGTGCCCCACCGGTCACCGAGATCATCAGCAGCGCCGGGCAGCCCGCGCCGACGCAGGCCGCCACGATCCGGTCCAGCTCGTCGACGGTCAGCATGTCCAGCAGGGCGGAGGCGGTGACCAGGGCGGCGTCGGCGAGGTCCGGGGCGGTCAGCCGGGTGATGTCCCGCCGCCGGGTCTCGGCGGTCACCGGCGTGCCGTCGACCGCCGGGCCGGTCAGTCGGGCGGCGGCCCGCTCCAGCAGTTCCGCCTCCCGGTCGTACAGCACCCAGTGCTGCGGTCCGGGCAGCACCGGGGCGAGCCACCGGGCCAGCGAACCGGTGCCGGTACCCAGGTCGTGGATGGTCAGCGGACCCCGGCCGGCCAGCCGGTGCCGGACCTCGGCGGCCAGTTCGGTGGACCGGGCCGCCGCGTCGGCGGGCTCGCGGAGGGCGAGCCAGTCGGCGAACCCGGCCGGCATCTCGACGGTCATGTGGCGGCTCTCCTCGTCGTCGAACGCGGGCCCGGCGGACGGTCCTGGTCGTGGCCCGGTGCGCGGTCCGGGTCGTGGCCCGGTGCGCGGTTCGGGTCGTGGCCCGGTGCGCGGTCCGGGTCGGTGGCCCCGGTCAGGGCCGCCGCCAGCCGCCGGGCGGTGTCCGGCCAGCCGTGCAGGGTTTCCCGGCGGTCCCCGGCCGCACGGCGCAACCGGCTCCGCAGGTCGGCGTCGTCGAACCAGCGGCGCAGCGCGTCGGCCAGCGCGGCCGGGTCGCCGGGTGCGGTCAGCAGGCCGGGCCGGCTCCCGTCCGGGGCCCGGCCGAGCGCCTCGGACAGCCCACCGGCGGTGGTGGTCAGCACGGGTACGCCCCGGGCGAGCGCCTCGGTCACCACCATGCCGTAGGTGTCGCCCCGGGAGGCCAGCACCAGCAGGTCCGCGTTGGCGTACGCGGCAGCCAGGTCCGGTCCGGTACGCGGTCCGACCAACCGGATCCGGTCGCCCAGACCGCTTGCGTCGATCCGTTCGCGGAGCCGGTCGACGAACTCCGGCTCCCGGTCGAGCGGGCCGACGCAGACACAGGTCCACGTCGGTTCGGCGGTGGCCGTCAGGGCCTCCACCAGCAGGTCGTGGCCCTTGTTGAGGGTGACGGCGGCCACGCAGAGCAGCCGCGTCCCGGTCGTCGAGCCGGCCGTCAGGGGCGCCGGGTCCACCCCGGGCGGGGCGGCCCGGACCCGGCCGGCCGGCAGCGCGTACCGGTCGACGAGCCAGCGCCGGGTCCACTCGCTGGTGGTGACGATCGCGGCCGCGGAGTCCAGCGCGGCCGCCTCGGTGGGGCCGTCCAGCGACATGTGGACGAGCAGGACCAGGCGCAGCCGGCGGGCGTGCGGGCGCAACTCGTCCGGCACGGCGCAGCCGACCAGCCCGTCCAGCAGCACGAGCGCCCCGTCGGGCAGCGCCGCGAGCAACCCGGCGAGCGCCGTCCGCTCCGCCGGCCCGGGACGCGGCCAGGAGCCGATGGCCGGGTGCTCGTGGACGACCCAGCCGGCGACGGCGAGTTCCCGACAGATCCGGCGATCGTAGCTGTTTCCGCCGCTGGGCGTGCTCGGATCGTCGATGTCGTTGGGCAGCACGACGTGCACCTGCGGCCGGCCCGGTCCGCCCGCCGCCGCCTCCGGTCCACCCGGGGAACCGCACCCGTCCGTCGCCTGGTCCGGTCCGTCTGCCGGGTACACCGGGTCAGAGGCTCCGCTCGTAGCTGGCCCAGGCGACGTGCGACTCGTGCAGGGTGACGGTGATCCCGGCCAGTTCCCGGGCGCCGGGGCCGAGTTCGCCGGCCCGGGCCCGCTCGGCGAGCCGGTCGGCGATCGTCCGGGCCAGCACCTCCGTGGTGGTGTTGACCCCCGCGAACGCGGGTTCGTCGTCGAGGTTGCGGTACGTCAGCTCGCCCAGCACGGCGTTCAGTTGGGTGGTGGCCAGTCCGATGTCCAGGACGATGCCGTCGGCGTCGAGTTCGGCCCGGCGGAACGTCGCGTCCACCACGAACGTCGCCCCGTGCAGGCGTTGGGCCGGCCCGAAGACCTCGCCGCGGAAGCTGTGGGCGATCATCATGTGATCACGGACGGTCACGCTGAACACGAAATCACTTCCCGTCATAGGTGATGAGGTGGCAGAGCGCGGGCAGGGTGCCCGCGCTGAGCCGAGCGAGCACGTCGGGCAGCTCGGCGAACGGGGACGCGCCGGTGATCAGCGCGTCGAAGCGGGGGTCGGCGAGCAGGTCCAGGGCGAGCGCCAGGCGGTCGGCGAAGCTCCGGCTGGCGCGGCGGGCCGGGGACACCGTGCCGACCTGGCTGCCCCGGATGGTGAGCCGTCCGGAATGGAACGCGCCACCGAGCGCCACGTCGACGCGACGGTCGCCGTACCAGCTCAGCTCCACGACGGTGCCCTCCGGGGCGAGCAGGTCCAGGGACCGCTGGAGGCCGGCGGCGGTCGCGCTGGCGTGTACCACCAGGTCCCGGCCGCCGGTGGCCTCCGCCGGGGCGGCGAACTCCACGCCCAGCGCGGCGGCGACGGCGGCCCGTCCGGGATCGGTGTCGACCAGTTCGACCCGGACGCCGGGGAACCGGGCCAGCAGCGCCGCCACGCAGCAGCCGACCATTCCGCCACCGACCACCGTGACCCGGTCGCCGACCAGCGGCGGCACGTCCCACAGGGCGTTCACGGCGGTCTCGACGGTGCCGGCCAGCACCGCCCGCCGGGCCGGGACGCCGGCCGGCACCGGGATCACCGCGTCGGCCGGCACGACGTAGGCGCCCTGGTGCGGATACAGACAGAAGACGGTACGACCGCGCAGTTCGGCGGGGCCGGCCTCGACGACGCCGACGTTCAGGTAGCCGTACTTCACCGGGGCCGGGAAGTCGCCCTCCTGGAACGGCGCCCGCATGGTGGCGTACTGGTCGGGCGGGACGTTGCCGCCGAAGACGAGGGTCTCGGTGCCCCGGCTGACCCCGGTGTAGCGGGTGCGCACGAGGACCTCGTCCGGACCCGGTTCAGGCAGCCGCACCGGCCGGATCTCGCCCTCGCCGGGCGCGCGGAGCCAGAAGGCGGAAGTGTCACGCATCGCCGGATTTTTCTCCTCACCGGGCTTCCCGCCGAACCGAACGGACACCTTTTCCGTACTTCACTGTCGGGTCGCCGATCATAGCCACGGAGGTGGGATGTCCAGGATTCGAACCGGTCCAACGGTCGGGTTGATCACCCAGTCTGCCCTGCTGATCGGGCTCGCCGCGACCATCGGGCTGAGTCTCGCCGGTTGGCTCGCCGGACTGGCGTACGGCCTGGTCGGCTGCGTCCTGCTGACCGGCGGGCTGCGCCGCTGCGGCGCGCGGGCGCTGCGACCGGGCGACCGGGTGACCCTGGGCCGCAGCGTCCTGGTCGGCGGCGTGACGGCCCTGGCGGTGACCTCGTTCGAGCGTCCCGTCCCGGTCGGTCCGCTGGTGGGCCTCGCGGCGGTGGCGCTGGCGCTCGACTGGGTGGACGGCCAGGTGGCGCGGCGCACCGGCACGGCCAGCGCGCTGGGCGCCCGCTTCGACATGGAGGTGGACGCCTTCCTCCTGCTGGTGCTGAGCGCCTACCTCGCTCCCCGGACCGGCGGCTGGGTGCTGTCCATCGGCGGTATGCGGTACGTCTTCGTCGCCGCCGGCTGGACGCTGCCCTGGCTGCCGGGCCCACTGCCGCCGAGGTACTGGCGCAAGGCGGTCGCCGCGCTCCAGGGGATCGCCCTCGTGGTGGCCGCCGCCGAGGTGCTGCCCACGCCGCTGGCCACGGCCGGGGTGGTGGTCGCGCTGGTGCTGCTCGTCGAGTCGTTCGGCCGGGACGTGGCCTGGCGCTGGCGACACCGGCCGCTGCGTACCCGCCGTACCACCACGGCACCGGTCCGGGCGCTACCGGCCGGGGCGCCCGGCCGGGCGCTGCCGGCCGGACCACCGCTGTCGTTCGACCGGCGGCCGGTCCCGGCCCGGGGCGAACCGGTCGATGTCGGCGGCCCGCCCGAGCTGGTCGGTGCGCGGTCGACGAGATGGATCGCCCACCTGTCTGCCTGAGCCCACCGGACGCATCCGGCATGTCCGGCCGGCCCCCGGACCGCCCGGCGAGAAACCGCAGGAAAGGACCCGCTGTGCCCCTGTTGACGCCGCTACGCCGGCTGACCTCCCGGCACCGGTCGGACACCGACCGGGACGAACCGACGAGCGAACCGACCGGCGAGCCGGACACGCCGACGGGCGAGCCGGACCGGCCGGCGGACGAACCCACCAACGGTCCCACCAGCACCGGCCAGCCGGCCGGGCCGGTCGAAGCCGACCAGCCGGCCGGGGCGGACGGGGCGGACGGGACCGATCGGCCGGCCGGTGCCGAGCACCCGCCCGGACGATCGCGGGTCCGGACGGTCGCGGCCCGGGTGACCACGGTGCTGGCCGCCCTGCTCGTGCTGTTCGCGCTCAGCGCGCCGGACCGGCTCAGCGGGCTCACTCCGGGCGCGTTCCTGCGGATCCCGCTGGAGGGGGTGCTCGCCACCGCGATCGTGCTGGTGACACCCGCCCGGGCCCGCCGGGTGCTGGCCACGGTGCTCGGGGTGCTGCTCGGGCTGCTGGCCATCCTCAAGGCGCTCGACATGGGCTTCTTCGCGGCGCTCGACCGGCCGTTCGACCTGGTGCTGGACTGGGCGCTGCTGGACGACGCTTTCGGGGTGCTGGCCGACTCCATCGGTCAGGCCGGGGCCGTCGTCGCGGTCGTGGCCGCCGTCGCGCTCGTGGCCGCCCTCCTCGTGCTGGCCACCCGGTCGGTGCTGCGGCTGACCCGGCTCGTGGTCCGGCACGACCGGGTGGCCATCCGGGTCGTCGCGGCGCTCGCGGTGGGGTGGGTGGCCTGCGCCGTGCTCGGGGTCCGGATCGTGCCCGGGGTGCCGGTCGCGGAGACCAACGCCAGCGCGCTGGTCTACGACCACGCCGAACACGTCCGGGAGGGCATCCAGGACCGCAGCACCTTCGCGGCGCAGCTCGCCGACGACGCCTTCCGGGACGCACCCGGCGACCGGCTGCTGACCGGGCTGCGCGGCAAGGACGTCATCCTGACCTTCGTCGAGAGCTACGGACGAAGCGCCGTGGAGCGCCCGGACCTCGCCCCCGGCGTCGACGCGGTGCTCGCCGACGGGGACCGTCGGCTGGCCACGGCCGGGTTCGCGGCCCGCAGCGGGTTCCTCACCTCCCCCACCTTCGGCGGCGGGAGCTGGCTGGCACACGCCACCCTGCTGTCCGGGCTGTGGATCAACAACGAGCAGCGGCACGGGGCCCTGCTGGCCAGCGACCGGCTGACCCTAAACGGCGCGTTCCACCGGGCCGACTGGCAGACCGTCGGGGTGTTCCCGGCCGCCACCCAGCCGTGGCCGGAGGGCAGATTCTTCGGGTACGACCGGTACTACGACGCCGAACGGCTCGCGTACCAGGGTCCGAAGTTCGCCTACGCGCCCATGCCGGACCAGTACACGCTGGCCCGGTTCCAGGGACTGGAGCGGGCGCAGCCGGGCCACGCCCCGCTGATGGCCGAGCTGCCGCTGGTGTCCAGCCACACCCCGTGGACCGACGTGCCCCGGCTGCTCGACTGGAACCGGCTGGGCGACGGCGCCGTCTTCGCCGATCCCGCCTCCATCGCCGTCGCCGACGACGTCAAGCGGGACGCCGCCCAGACCCGGGCCGACTACCGGCGTTCCATCGAGTACACGTTGAACACGCTGGTGTCGTACCTGGAGCACTACGGCGACCCCAACACCGTGCTGATCTTCCTTGGTGACCACCAGCCGGTGTCGGCGGTGGCCGGCGAGGGGGCCAGTCGGGACGTACCGATCACGATCGTCGCCCACGACCCGGCGGTGCTGGACCAGATCTCCGGCTGGGGATGGACGCCCGGCCTGCGGCCGGCGCCGGACGCCCCGGTATGGCCGATGAGCGCCTTCCGCGACCGGTTCCTGACCGCCTTCAGCCGGTAGCTGTCCCGGATCCACACCGGTCGGAACGGCGGAGGTTCGCGCCGGTGCCCGACGGGATCCCGGCCGGCACCGCCCTGGGAGGGGGGGCGCCGGTCGTGTCCGGGGGGGGGGGGGGGGGGAGGGGGGGCGGGAGAGAAGGGAGCGGCGGGGGAGGAGGGGGGGGG
>NZ_JBTIXF010000064.1:0-37956 GCF_055793945.1 Plantactinospora sp. A48
GGAAATGGGGGCAACACCGAGGGGGGCCCGGCAACCGACACGGGTGGGGGGCGCGGCACAGCGACGGGGGGACGGCGCAGGTGGTGGCGGGGGAACCCCCCCCGCCGCTGGCGCCGGGTGCTCAGCCCACTGTTCATCGTGCTGGTCTGGGAGGCGGTGACCCGGGTCGGGCTGGTGCCCGAGAGCCGGCTGCCCGCGCCCAGCGCGGTCCTCGAGGCCGGCTGGCGGCTCGCCCGGGACGGTTCGCTCGGCGACAACCTGCTCGACTCGCTGACCCGGGCCGCGATCGGTCTCGCCGTGGGCGGCGGCCTCGGGCTCGCGCTCGGAACCGCCGCCGGACTGCTCCGGCTCGGCGACGACCTGCTCGACCCACCGGTCCAGATGGCCCGGATGCTGCCGCACCTCGGCCTCGTCCCGCTGCTGATCATCTGGGTCGGGATCGGGGAGCCGTTGAAGATCTCACTGGTCTCGCTCGGCGCGTTCTTCCCGATCTACCTCAACACGTACGCCGGCATCCGGGGCATCGACGAACGGCTCGTGGAGGCGGCGCGTACCTGCGGGTTGTCCACACTGGCCCGACTGCGCCACGTCGTGCTGCCCGGCGCGCTGCCGGCGCTGTTCCTCGGGCTGCGGCTGGCCTTCGCCGCCGGATGGCTCAGTCTCGTCGTCGGTGAGCAGGTGAACGCGCAGAGCGGGATCGGCTTCATGATGATGGAGGCCCGCGACTTCAGTCAGACCGACGTGGTGGTGCTCGGCCTGCTCGTCTACGCGCTGCTGGGACTGCTGTCCGATCTGGTGCTGCGGCTCGCCGAGCGGAGGGCGTTGTCGTGGCGACGCGGACTGGAGGCGAGTTGACCACCGCCGGGGCCGCGCCGACCGCGGGGGTTGCGCCGACCGCGGGGGTTGCGCCGACCGCCGGGGTCGCGTCGGCCGCCGGGGTTGCGTCCCCGCCTGCCGCCGACGTCCGGCCCCGGTCCGGCGCCGGGACGCCCGCGCCGGCGGTCCCGGTGGTCGCCGCGACCCGGATCCGGCGGGCGTTCGGGAGTACGTCCGTACTGGACGGCGTCGACCTGGTGGTCCGACCGGGTGAGGTGGTGGCGCTGCTGGGCGGCAGCGGCTCGGGCAAGAGCACCCTGCTGCGGATCCTCGCCGGCCTCGACGCCGAGGCCGAGGGGGAGGTACGGGCTGCCGGCCGGATCGCCGTGGTGTTCCAGGAACATCGGCTTTTGCCCTGGAAGCGGGTGGCGGACAACGTCGCCCTGGGCGTACGCGGCCCGGACGTCCCAGCCCGGACCAGCGCGGCGCTGGCCGAGGTCGGACTGGCCGACCGGGCCCGGGCCTGGCCCGCCGAACTGTCCGGTGGGCAGGCCCAGCGGGTGGCGGTGGCCCGTGCCCTGGTCCGTCAGCCTGACCTGCTGCTGCTCGACGAGCCGTTCGGCGCGCTGGACGCGTTGACCCGGCTGCGGATGCAGGCACTGTTCCAGCGGCTGCGCGTCGAGCACGGCTTCGCCGCCCTGCTGGTCACCCACGACGTCGACGAAGCGCTGCTGCTCGCCGACCGGATCCTGATCCTCGACCGGGGTGTCATCGCCGAGGACCTCGCGGTGCCGCTGGCGCATCCGCGTTTCCCGGACCAGCCGGGCTTCGGTGGCCTGCGCCGACGCCTGCTGACCCGGCTCGGGGTGCCGGCCAGCCCGGACGAATGACGCCACCTCGCCTGGCCATGGCCCGAGTTGGCGATGGCGGGGCATGACTCGGCCGCCCGGACCGACCCACCTTCTATCGGAGATGGATATTGACGTTAGATACCTCCGGCTCTAACGTCGAACCTGCTTTCCGTTAGATGGCGAACGGCGACCCTGGACGCTCCGGCGCGTCCCGGACCGCCCTCGCCTGGCCTGTCCAAGGAGGATCCATGTCCCGACCACGTCTCCTCAGGACGGTGACCGTCGCCACTGTCGCGGCCGTCCTGTCCGTCCTGACGGTTGGCCCCGCCGCTTCGGCCGCGAGCGTCGACCAGACCCCGCCGAGCACCCCGTTTCTCGGGTACTCCGAGGGATTCCAGTGCCTGACCGTCATCCTGGGCGCCAGTCGATCAACCGACAACGTCACCCCGCAGTCCCAGCTCAGGTACGAGGCGTTCGCCGACGGCGAGTTCATCGGGCTGCTCACCGACCAGGGCCAGCCGTCGGGGCCGTGGGGCGTGCTGCAACTGAAGAAGGCGGGCCCGAACTCCGTCGCCGTCCGGGCCGTGGACGCGGCGGGCAACCGGTCGGCGTTCAGCAGGGCGAACACCGTGACCGGGCACTACACGCCCGGCTGCGTACCTGGGCGGATCGGCTGACGGTCCACGGTGACGCAGCAGCGGCCCGGTTCCGGGTCGAGCCGGGCAGCCAGGCCGGGGACCGGTAGCCCGTCGAGCAGGCCGGTGACCAGCTCCAGGTTGAGGCCGCAGACCAGCGCGCGGTGGTTCTCGGCGAGATCGTGAAAGGGGCAGTTGGCAAGCGTTATCCGGCCATCCGCCGGCCGCGGCTCGTATCCGTTCATCGCCAGTGCCCGGCTGGCCGCGTCCAGGGGGTCGGCCGGCCGGGCCTGCTCCCCGGCGGCCGGCCGGGCCTGCTCCCCGGCGGCCGGCCGGGCCCGCTCCCCGAGGGCCCGCCCGGTGGCGTGTGCCGTCTCGGCGATCAGGCCGTCGATCGGGCGTCCGGTGCGTTGCGCCGCGCTGACGGCCGTGGCCAGAATGTGCCCGGCCAGGTCGTAGCGGCGCTCGGGCAGACTCACCGCGATGGCCCGGGCGGACCGGCGGTACAGCTTGGCCGGCCGCCCGGCGCCCGGTCCGGACCGGCCCGGCGGCCGGCGGTACTCCACCTCCAACAGGCCGTCCGCCTCAAGCCGGTCGAGGTGGAACTTGGCGACGTGATGGGGGACGCCGACGCCGGCCGCCGCGCGTTCCCGGCCCACCGGCTCCGGCTGGCCAACCACGTATCGGTACAACGCCCGCCGGATCGGCTCACCCAGCGCGGCCAGGCTGGCGACCTGTTGATCGAAGTCGTCCGGAGTCACGCCGGTCTCCTCCCGCTCGGGCCGGCAGGTGGGCTCCAGACGTACTCGACCGAGGTGGGGATCGAGCGGAGCCGCACGCTCTAACGCCGAAGATAACACCTGTTAGACCGGGCCCCGCCGCGGTGGCCAGCGGCGGCCGAGCACCGCTCGGGTGGCCACCGTGGGTACCCGCTCGGGCCACCGTGCGTACCGGATGCCGTCACCGCACATGCTGCGTGCGGTCACCGCGCCCGCCGGCCCGGACAGCGGACGGATTACGATGCGCCGGGTGCGGGTCGCGTACTTCGATGTGGACGAGACGCTGATCAGCGTCAAGAGCATGTTCCATTTTCTCCGCTTCTTTCTCGGTGCCCGTGGTCGACCGCCGGAGCGGTACGAGGCCATCGCGAGCGAGTTCGCTCGGCTGGCCGCGGCCGGGGTGCCGAGGGAGGAGACGAACCGTCGCTTCTACCGGTCGTTCGCCGGCGAGCCGGTCGAACTGGTGTCCCGACTCGGTGCGGACTGGTTCCAGGCCGTGTCGTCCTCGCCGGGGTTCTTCCTCGACGAGGTGGTGGCCGAGTTGCGGCGGCACCAGCGCGCCGGAGACCTGACGGTCCTGGTCTCCGGCTCGTTCCGGCCCTGCCTCGATCCCGTCGCGCGCTGGCTGGGCGCCGACCGGGTGGTCTGCACCGAACTGGTCAGCGCGGCCGGAAGCTACACCGGCGAGGTCGTCGAGCCGGTCATCGGTGCCGCTAAGGCCCGGGCGGTGGCGCGGGTGATGGCCGAGGTCGGCGCCGACCGCCGGGACTGTGTGGCCTACGGGGACCACATCTCCGACCTGGCCATGCTCGCGGCGGTGGACAATCCCGTGGTGGTCGGCGGGGACGACCGGCTGATCGCGTACGCCGCCTCGGCCGGATGGCGGCGGATCGCCGTCGACCGCGCCGCCGCGGTGGCGGTGCCGTCCGGTCACAGCCAAGCCTGACCGGGCGCGCCCGGCGGTGCCGGGTTGCCGAGCGCGCCCGGCCGTACCGTGCCGCGGTGCCCCCGGACGAATCCGGGGACACCGCGATCGGGTGGTGCCGGTGCCCGATCAGCCGAACTTGTAGGCCCGGGTGATCGTTTCGGTCACCGCGTTGCTCGCCCAGTCGTCGACGTGGGCGCGCAGCGAGACGTACCCCGTACCGGATGGGTGGGTG
Source organism: Plantactinospora sp. A48 (assembly GCF_055793945.1). Classification (NCBI taxonomy): domain Bacteria; kingdom Bacillati; phylum Actinomycetota; class Actinomycetes; order Micromonosporales; family Micromonosporaceae; genus Plantactinospora; species Plantactinospora sp. A48. The sequence goes on from NZ_JBTIXF010000064.1 coordinate 4,242, forward strand.
ACGGTGGCGGTGTAGTTGCCGCCGGTGTTGGTGACGGTGGCCGGCTGCCAGCTGACCCCGTCATTGGTGGAGTAGTCGACGGTCACGGTGTGGATGCCGCTGACCGCGGATCCGGGTTGCGCGGCGATGGTCAGCGGGATGGTGAAGCTGCTGCCCGCCGGTGCCGAGTTGTTCGTGTTGAGCGTGGGGTTGAAGCTCACCCCCCACAGTTGCAGTCGCAGCACCGAGTTCGGAGCCACGCTCGCCGAGGTGAAGGTCCACGCCGCGTCGATCTTCGTGGACAGCACCGCCGGTGCCGTCCGTTGCATCGTGGCGTCGAGTTCGTAGGTGCTGAAGGCCGCCGGAACGTTGAACGACGGGACGAAGTCCGACGGGTACGCGGCGGTGCCGACGACCGTGCCGTTGCGCTTGAGGGTGATCAGGCCGGAGGACACGGTGCCCCCGCCGGGGTGTCCGGCGTTTCCAGCCCCGTCGCCGACCAGCGGCAGGTCCGTGATGATCCGGTCGCCGACCCGGGACACCCAGTTGACGTCCGAGATCCTGGTGGTGAACGCCGGACCGTACACCGGGTGGTTCCAGGTCGTGGTGTAGTTCGTCCCGGCCGTGTAGGTGTTCAGGTTGCCGCTGAGGGTCGAGATCGACACGCCCGCCGAGGTCTGCTCGTCGAAGGTGGAGTACCACCGGACGTTCCCCTCGGTGCTGAACGAGTCGATGCGCTGCCGGGGCAGGTCGATCGGCTGACCGATGCTGATCGACGCGACGAGCAGGTCGCCGCCGGGTTCGGCCTGTGACGACTTGTAGCCCACCGTCCCGGTGTCCTGTGCCGCGTGGTGTGCGGTGACGTTGGCCAGTTGTCCGGTGGTGAGGTTGCGGGTCAACCCCGTCGGCAACTGCTGGTCGGTGACGTAACCGAGGTGGTAGGCGTGCGGCGAGTTGCGGACGTCCCCGCCGGATCCGGGGGTCGCCTTGTCGACGAGGATCTTCGAGGTGAAGCCGTACTGGAAGGCCGGTCCGCCGCCGAACTGACCCGTGTAGACGCTGCCGGAGTAGCTGATGTTGGCGATACCGGTCCGGCCCGGTACGGCGTTCGCCAGTTGACCGGCCACCTCGGTGGTGACCGGGGCCGCGGTCGCGTCCGGCACGGTGACGTTCACCAGGCCGGCGTTGCGGGCGTCCACGGTGAGCGTGCGGGTGGCGGTCAGGTCCATCCGGGGCAGCGTCATGACCGAGGTCTGCAACTGACCGGAGGAATTGACGTCGTAGATGGTGGCCCAGACCAGATAGGTGCCGGCGGGCAGGTCGACGGTGCCGCTGGTGTTCGGTCCGCCGTTCGACGCGCCGTACACCCGGCTGCCGTCGGCGGCCAGGAACAGGGTCGACCACGCCGTCGGTGCCCCGCCGGCGCGTCCGATGTGGTTGATGGTCACCGGGATCGTCGGAGGCCGCAGGTTGACCGCGAACGGGGTCTGCACGGTCGTGCCGCCACCGCTCGCGGTGATCCGGCCGCTGTAGTGGCCGTCCACGGTGATGGCGGTGGTGTTCGCGGTGAGGGTGGCCGAGGCCTGGCCGCCGGCCGGTACGGTGACCGAGCTGGCGCTGAGGCTGAAGGCTCCGGACGGCAGCGACCCACCGTTGGGGTCCGTGCCGGCGAGGCTCAGCGACAGCGTCACGGCCGAGGTGCCGGAGTTGCGGTACGTGACGGTACGGGTCAGCACCGGATCGTCACCGTGTGGCGCGTCCTGGTTGCCCAGGCTCAGGCTCGGCGGGTCGGCCAGGACCTGCTGGTTGTAGCCCCGGCCGATGTTCAGCCGCCCGGAACCCTGCACATAGGAATCCACCGTCGGGTTCGGGTCGGCCGAGCCCATGAGCAGCGCCTTGAGCTGCGCGGAGGTCCGGGTTGGCTGCCGCTGCCGCAGGATCGCGGCCGCGGCGGCGACGTGCGGGGTCGCCATCGAGGTGCCGCTCAGCGTGACGTAGGTGTCACCGGGGTTGCCGAAGGTGCCGGTGGAGCTGCGGGCCCCGATGATGGCGACGCCGGGGGCGGAGATGTCGGGCTTGAGGGCCGCGTCGTCCAACCGGGGTCCCCGGCTGGAGAACGAGGCGGGATTGTCCGCGCTGTCCACCGCGGCGACCGTGAGCGCCGCGTCCGCGGAGCCGGGCGAGCCGAGGGTCTGGAAGTTCGGCCCGGCGTTGCCCGCGGCCACCACGAACAGCGCCCCGGAACTGGTGGTCAGGTCATTGACCGCCTGCTCGACCGGGTCGACCCCGGGTCCGTCCGGGCCGCCCAGGCTCATGTTGACGATCTTCGCGCCCTGCGCGACGGCCCACTGCATCCCGGCGATGATGTCGGACTCGAAGCACTGGTTGGCCCCGGAGCAGACCTTCGCGTTCAGCAGGTGGGCGCCGGGAGCGACCCCCTTCTGGGTCCCGCCCGAGGCGGCCCCGCTGCCCGCGATGATCGACGCCACGTGCGTACCGTGGCCGAGCATGTCGCGGGTGTCCGGCTCGGCGGTGAAGTTGCTCGCCGCCGTCACCTTGCCGGTGAGGTCAGGGTGCGTGGTGTCGATACCCGAGTCGACCACCGCGACGGTCTGGCCGGTTCCGTCGTAGCCGGCGCTCCAGGCGGTGGGGGCGCCGACCTGTGGGGTGCTGGTGACGTCCGTCGGCCGGAACTTGGCGTCCAGCCACACCTTGCGGACCCCGCCGCGCCAGGCGACGCCGTGCCGCCCGGTGGTGGTGATGGAGCGCCAGAACCGGGTCGCGGTGCGGTGCTCGGACCGTACGGCGAGGCCGTGGATGCTCGGTAGGTCCCGCTGGATGCGCGCGCCGCCGCCCGCGCTGTTGCGAACCGTGCTGCGGGCGGTGGCCGCCTGCCCATCGCGGTACGTGACGATCAACGGCAGCGACCCGCTCTGGGTGTCGTACCCGTAGGCGAGTAGCTGGGTCACGTCGAACAGCTGCTGGTCGAGCTGTCCACTCCACACCAGGGGCGCGACGTCGGACGGGATGACGTAGGTGTCATTCTGCTGGCGCAGGGCGGTGAAGGAGACTCCCCGGCGCTGCGGATTGTCCTGGACGACTGCCTGTCCGTCGTCGCTGAGCGAGATCCGGTCGCCGGTGACCAGGGTGACGCTCTTGGAGGGGGTGCGTGCGGCCGGAACCGCTACCGGCGCGATGGCCGGTTGTACCGCTCGGGTCGGGTCGGCGACGGCCGGAGATGCGGCCGTCGCGTTGACCGCGGACATGGTTGATCCGGCGAGCACGACTCCGAACAGAGCACGGCTCACCCTTTGTTTCCCGAACATGGTCCTCCCCGTTGTTGCCGACGCCCATTCGCAATTCCATGGGCGCCATGAATGCCGGTGTCGTCGGCGATGACGACTCACCCGGCCGATTCCGGTCGGATTCCGGCCCGCGCTGAGCGGGCCGTCTGCCAGGCATACGCATCGATGCGTATCGCCGGGCCCGAGCCGGAGACGCCTGAGGGCGTCGGCCGCTCATTCGCTTCATGTGATCGAATGAGTGAGGCCGTTGTGACTCTACGGACAACCCGTTAACATCGAGTTATGCGGATATATCGTTCGTTGCTTCGCGCCTGCGGCGCGTTGACGCTCGTCGTGTCGAGCGTCCTCATCGGATCGACGGCAGCGGGCGCGGCGGACCGTGCCCCCACATCGAGCAGCACCGCCACGAGCTACACCACGTACGTGACGGGTACCGTCCAGTCCGGTGTCGAGGGGGGTTGTACGGCCCTGAGCACCCCCTGGGGTATGCAGTACACCCTGATCGGCGGCGATCCGACCGTCCTGCGCCCCGGCGCCCAGGTGGTCGTCTACGGTCAGGTGCAGGGCGGGGTCTACAGCACCTGTGTCCAGGGTTACCCGTTGCAGGTGATCACGGCCTGGGGGAGCTGAGCGACGCCATTCCGGCCCACCCGTTCGGCCAGTTGGGAACGGGTGGGCCGGCCTGTTCAGGACCGGCACCGAGGCGCTGCACGGGGTGGCTCGGCCCACCGACATCGACATCGACATCGACATCGCCGGCACGGTGGCGACCGCCAACGGCACCTCGTTCCGGGCCGAGACGGACGCCGCAGTCGTCAAGGCCGGAGTCAACGGTTTCACCACCGCCGACACCAACGGGCAACCCGCGGTCAGCGCCGTCAGACAGGTCCTGACCGGCGGGCTGCTCACCGAGGCCGACATCGACGCCCGGATCGCAACGACCGGTTCCAGTTCGGCGAGTTCGATCCGGCCGGCGGCCGGTACGGCCGCATCACCCCGGACGTCATCAACAGCCCGAGCACCAACGGCTCGCCTGGCAGGCTGCCGCCGAACGCGCGGACCCGCCGTCGCCGGTCCACCCGGTGACCCTCGGCAGTCAGCCCGGCGGCGTACCCGTGTCCAGTGTGCCGTCCCCGGGCCGGCCGACCCGTTAAGAAGGGGCCCTTCCTCTACAAAACGCGATAAGAAGGGGCCCTTCCTTACAAGCGCGGCGGTGGGTGGGGAATCGGTGGTCAGTAGGATCGGCTGACGGGCCCGGGACGCCGGGTCGGCGGGGGAGGTGCGGATGGCGACCATCAGCGATGTCGCCCGCGCCGCGGGGGTGTCGGCCAGCACCGTCTCGTACGTGCTCAGTGGCCGCCGGCCGATCTCGGCGGAGACCCGGGCCAGGGTCCAGGCCGCCATCGCCGAGCTGCGTTACCACCCGCACGCCGGGGCGCGGGCGTTGGCCAGCAGCCGGACCAGCGTGCTGGCCCTCGTCGTGCCGCTGCGCACGGATGTCAACGTGCCGGTGATCATGCAGTTCGTGACCGCGGTGGTCACCGCGGCCCGAGCGCACAACCACGACGTGCTGCTGTTGACCAAGGACGAGGGCACGGCCGGGCTCGAACGGGTGGCCGGGGCCACCATGGTGGACGCGCTGATCGTGATGGACGTGGAACGCGAGGACCTGCGGATCCCGGCGCTGCGCCAGCTCAGACAGCCGTCGGTGCTGATCGGTCTGCCGGACGATCCGACCGGGATCGCCTGCGTCGACCTCGACTTCGCGGCCACCGGCCGGGAGTGCGTGCGGCACCTGGTCGGGCACGGGCATCGCCGGATCGCACTGGTGGGCCCCACCCCGGCCGTCTACGGTCGGCACACCAGCTACGCCGACCGGTTCCTGGGTGGCTTCACCGAGGCCGCCGTCGAGGCCGGGATCCGGGCGGTGGCCCGACCGTGCGAGCCCGGCACCATCGGCGTACGGGCCTGCCTCGCGGCCATCGAGGAGGACCTGCCCGACGTGTCGGCGCTGGTCGTGCACAACGAGGAGGCGCTACTTCCGCTGCTGGACGAGTTGCGGGCGCGCGGCCGGCGGGTGCCGGCGGACCTGTCGGTGGTCGCGGTCTGCCCACGCGACGTCGCGGTCGGCCTGCCGGTGCGGCTCACCTCGGCGGACATTCCGGCCCACGAGGTCGGCACCCTGGCGGTGGAGATCGCGATGGGGCTGCTGGACGGGCGGGAGACGCCGGCTCCCCGGTTGCTCGCGCCCACGCTGGTCGAGCGGGACACCTGCGCCCCCACGGCCGGTCGCTGACCGACCGCGAGCCGACAGCGGCGGGAAGTCGGGTCGGTCCGGGGCGGCAAGATTATTACCTGCGGGTTCGAAGGCATTCTCCACCGATTCGTGGCTCTGCTGTGGACCGGGCCGATCGACGGAACATATCTTGTTCGATATGGACGACATCCGGCTCGCCACGAATGATCGGCGCGACAGCGCCCCACCACTGCGTGATCTTCTTCCCGAGCGGGTCCGGTTGTCTGCCGACCGTAGGGAATTCCGTGCTTTTCTGGCGGCGGGAATCGATCTCGTCGCCGGTCCGGGAAACTGGCGGGGAGCGCCCAGCCGGGCCGCTGTCGTCGCCGAGTGCGAGAGGCGGAAGATCAGGGGCGCCACCATTGGCACCTTTCAACAGTTCTGGCCGGAGGTGCGGATCTACCACGAGTGCCTCGCCGTGTACGCCCGATCGCGCGGCGAGGTCGACGAGGCGGTGGCACTGTCCCTGCGGTTGCTGGTGCGCAGGGTTCCGGACCTGCGGGCCGGTAGGGCCAGCCTGGGTGAGGTCATCGCGCGGGTGGCTCACCGGAACGTGCGACTGCGGATGAGATTCGCACCCCTGGCGGCCATCGCCGACCGCGTCGTCCACCCGTCCGGCAGTGAGGCGTTGATGAGCCGGGCGCAGTTGTGGAGCAGCCGACGGCACGTCGAGAGGTACCACTACCAGTACGACGCATTCTGCAGGTCGATCGGGTTCGCGCGGCCGACGCAATTCGATCTGATGGCGTTCACCCGCAACTGCATGGCGTTGGCGCAATTCAACGCGAAGCTTGCCCACGACGAGGTCGAGGGCCTTGGTCGAGATGCCGGAAGCGCCTGTGACGAATACGGGGAAATGCTGAGCGACGGCATCAAGCAGATGATCAGGGGAAGCCTTCCGGGCGTGCCTCTCGACGAGCCGTGGGGTTCCCGTAACTGATTTCCGGAAGGGAGACCCCGTGGACCAGCAGGTGATGTCCATTGTGGTTCGTGCCTCGATCCGCGTCCTCTGCTGGTGCCTGGCCCGGGGGACGGCCCTCGTCACCCTCCCCCAGGACGTCCGGACGAAGTGGTACGAGGCGGGAACGCGCCGGCTGCGGGCCCGGGCCGAGTACCGGGCCGAGCTGGCCCGGGCGGCTCGGCGACCGGCTCCGGAACCACCGGCAGCCGAGGGGATCCGCGCGGCTCGGCGGCCGGTTCCGGCTCGGCGGCCGATCCCGGAATCATCGAGCGGCACCGGGGCGGCCGGAAGCCGATAGGGTTCGATCGACGATCGGATCTCATGGGGGATACGGAATGAACGGACGAAGGTGGGCCGTCGGGATGCTGGCGGCCGGACTGGCGCTCGGCTCGGTCACGCTGCCGGCGGTCTCCGCCGGGGCCGCGTACTCGGACCCGCTGGTGGCCACGAGCACCGCGAAGATGGGCCTGACCTGGCATGCCGAGCCCGCCGCGGCGATTCAGGCGCTCGACGACGCGCTGCCGAACGTCGGCGTCGCCACCGTGCTCGACGACGGGAACCGGGCGATGACCGGCTGCGGCAGCGAGGAGTTGGCCGCGTTGCCGCTCGCCCCGACGGCGACCGCCAAGTGGTGCTTCAACACCGCCGACGCCACCGACCTGAACTGGTCGCCGCAGGGCATCACCAGCTCCGGCGACGCGGACGACGACGGTGCCTGGGGCGCCAAGCGGGCGATCCTGTCCGGCTGGTCCTGGGGTAGCGGCACCCGGCGGAACGACGCCAAGGTCGCGTTCATCGACTACACCGACCCGGCCGCGCCGGTGTACCGGTGGGTCTACCTGGTCGACCCCAACTCGACCGGCAGCGACTTCGCCGCCGCCAAGACGCACATCGGCGGGATGATCTGGTACGGCGACAAGCTGATCGTCAACGCGGTCGGCAACGGCACCGTGGCGCTGCGGGTGTTCAGCATGAGCCACATCCTGACCGCCACGTCGTCGGCGTCCGACATCGGCAAGGTCAGTGACGGCTGGGCCGCCTACGGCTACAAGTACGTCATGCCGCAGATCGGCTACTACACGTACACCTCGGGCGCGTGCAGCATGGACAGCGACACCGGCATCCCGTGCTTCTCGTCGTTGTCCCTGGACCGCAGCACCAGCCCGGACAGCATGGTCACCGCCGAATACTTCAGTGACCAGACCAAGCGGGGCCGGTTGGCCCGGTACGCCTTCGGCACCGACTACCGGCCGCCGAACTCGGCGACCCCGAGCGAGGCGTACGCCAGCGGGGTGGCCAACCAGCAGGGTGTGCTGTCCTACGGCAACCGCTGGTACGTGGCACACAGCTCGGCGACGCTGCACGGGCAGCTCTGGGGGCTGACCCCGGGTGGCGGCACCGGACGGTCCAGCACCTGCACCGTGGGCGGGTCGGCGACGACGACCTGCTGGTCGCTGCACCCGGAGGCGCTGACCTACTGGTACTCCACCGGGACCGTCTGGTCGACCACGGAGTGGTCCCGGGACAACCCGGACGGACCCGGCGGCCGGGTGCTGTTCAGCGTCCCACTGTCGAGCCTGCCGTAGCGAACGCGCCAACCCCACCCCGCTCACCCCGCCGCTGACCGGCGCGCGAGTCCGGGACCGGCGCGCGAGCCCGGCAAGGGCAGATCAACACAAGGTTGGTGAAATAGGGGGGTCCGAGTGCTTCGGACCCCCCTATTTCACCGACCTCGCGTTGATCACCTGGCCGATTCCCGCGACCCCCTACTTCTGCTGGTGGCCGGCGAGCAGGTCGGCGATGGTGGCCTCCGCGGCGGGCTTGCTGAGACCGAGGCCGGACAGCACACCGGTGCCGTCCTCCTGCTCCAACAGCGCGAGCAGGATGTGCTCGGTGCCGATGTAGTTGTGCCCCAGTCGCAGTGCCTCGCGGTAGGTCAGTTCCAGCGCCTTCCTGCTGTCCTGGTCGAACGGGATCATCGCGGGTACCTCGTCGACGGGCGGCGGCAACGCCTCGGTGGCCGCCTGGCGGACGGCGTCCAGCGAGACGTCCTGTGCGATGATCGCCTTGGCGGCCAGCGCCTGCGGCTCGGCCAGCAGGCCCAGGACCAGGTGCGCGGGCCGGATCTGCGCGTTCTGCGCGTCCTTCGTGATGGTGTGCGCGGAGATCACCACGTTCCGGGCCCGGGGGGTGTACCGGGCGAACGCCTGGTTGGGGTCCAACGTCTCGCCCTCGCCGGTGGCCTTGGGCACGAAGCGCTTCTGCGCCGCCTGCTTGCTGACCCCCATGCTGCGGCCGATGTCGGTCCAGGATGCACCGGAGCGGCGGGCCTGGTCGACGAAGTGGCCGATCAGGTGGTCGGCGAGTTCGCCGAGGTGGTCGCCGACGATCACCGCGTCGGCGAGCTGGTCGAGAACGTCGGGTCGGGCCCGCTTGATGCCCTCGATCAGGTCGTCGAGGCGGATCGGGGTGGTGGGTTGGACAGGTTCGGTCATGCCGTCAACTCTAGGTTGACGATGCCGGACCGTCAACTCTTGGTTGACGATCTTCCGGCAGCCGCTGGTGGATCCTCATCGCCCGCTGGTGGATCCGTACCAACTTCGCAGCGGATCCGTAGGGCCGGCTGCCACGATTCGCCACGACCAACCACATCGACGATGGTCGGTCCGCTAGCTGGGATGGTGACGGATGCCCGACGAGACGAGCACGCTGCGGCGGATGTGCTGGCTGTTCCCCGACCGCGAGTCGACGCGGACGGGCGCCAAGTGGGCGGCGGCCTTCTGGGACACCTACGAGGAGGTGGCCAAGGAGGTGGACCTGTCCTGGGAACGGGTCGCCCCGGAGTCGGTGACGGTGGACGCGCTCGACCCGCACCGGCCGGTCGTACACGTCGCGGGGGAGCGGGTCACCCCCGCCGACACCCTCTTCGTCACCTCGCTCTACTCCCTGCCGTACCAGTCGGCGGACGTGTTCAACCAGCTCGCCATCTACTCCGTGCTGGAACAGGCCGGGTTCTACCTGCCGCACCCGGCGAGCCTCGCGGTGCTCTGCAACGACAAGCTCGCCACGATCCTGTTCCTGCGCGACTCACCCATTCCGCCGATCCCCACCGTCCGGATCGGATCCGGACGGGATCTGGTGTACGACGACTACACCGCCACCATCGGGGACCTGCCGTACCCGGCCATCGCCAAACCGTCCGCCTGGTGCGCCGCCCGGGGCATCAACCTGGCCCGGGATCCGCACGACGTCCGTGGACTGCTCAGCCTGGCCCAGGGCGGGGACACCACCATGGTCTTCCAGCCGTACCTGGGCAACCGGACCCGTGACTACCGGGTACACCTGGTCGACGGTGTGGTGGGCGGCGTGCTGGTGCGCGCACCGGGCGAGGGCGCCCCGTACACCCAGTTCAGCACGGGCGGGAAGCTCAGCTACGTGCCGCTGCCGGCGGAACTGGCCGAGGCGGTCGACTGGTTCGCGGCGAAGCTGCCCGTGCCGTACCTGTGCATCGACTTCCTGCACGACGGCGAGCGGTACTGGCTGTCCGAGATCGAGCTGGACGGCGCCATCATGTGTCCCGACCCGGGCTCACCCGAGGCGGTCCGGACCCAGCGCGAGCTGATCCGGGACCGCTTCCTGGCGTACCGCCGGGGTCACGACCGGTTCCTGGCCGGCACCGACGCGACCGCGTCGGGGACCGCGACCACGCCGGGCACCGTGACCACGCCGGGGACCGTGACCAGGCCGGGGACCGCGACGGCCCCGGCCGCCGTGACCATGTCGGGCGGGGCCGGCCCGGACGGTACGGCATGACCGAGGCCACCCGGGTACGGCTCGGCCGCGAGTTCAACCTGCTCTGGGCCGGGCAGACGGTCAGCAACGTCGGCGACAAGATCAACCTGTTCGTCGTGCCGACCGTCATGATCCTGCTGTTGCACGCCTCGGCGTTCGAGGTCGGCCTGGTCAGCATGGCCCAGTACCTGGCCATTCCGCTGCTGAGCCTGGTGGCCGGGGCGCTGGTCGACCGCTGGGACCTGCGCCGCACCCTGATCGGCTGCGACCTGATCCGGTTCGCGCTGATCGCGATGATCCCCGTGGCGTACTGGCTGGGTTTCCTCTCCGTGCCGCTGCTGTTCGTCGTCGTGGCCGTGGTGAACGCGACGGCGGTGTTCTTCAACATCGGCTACACCGCCACGATCGCGTCGATCGTGCAGCCCGACGGCCGGGTCAAGGCGTACTCGAACCTGGAGACCAGCCGGACCACCTCGGAGGTGGTGGGGCCGGCGATCGCCAGCGGTCTCTACCAGTTCCTGGGGGTGGCCTCGCTGCTGGTGGACGCCGCCACCTTCCTGTTCTCCGCCGGCAGCATCCGGGCGATGCAACCGGCCGGCGGCGGGGCCGGCCGGCAGCACAGCATGTGGACCCGGCTCAAGCAGGGCATCCGGCTGAACTGGACCGACCCGGTGCTGCGCGGCACGCTGCTCGGCACACTGCTGGCCAACATCGGCGGACCCATCTACGTGACCGTGATGCCGATGCTGGCGTACCGGGGACTGGGCCTGTCAGTCGGGACGTTCGGCCTGGTGATGTCGGTGGCGGCGGTGGGCGCGGTGATCGGCACCCTGCTGGCCCAGCGGGCCAGCCGGCGGCTCGGGCCGGCCCGGGTGATGCCGATCGCGATCTTCCTGCACTCGCTGGTCGGCCTCGGCATCCTCGCGGCGCCGCTGCTGCCCTCCGCCGTGGTGCTGGCCGCCACGCTGGCCGCCTACGGCTTCTTCATGGTCTGGTACAACGTGAGCACGGCGGCCGTCCGGCAGGCCCGGGTCTCGCCGGTCGACCAGGCGGTGTCGCACGCCGCGTTCCGGACCATCACCTGGGGCATCATCCCGGTCAGCGTGTTCGTCGGCGGCATCCTGGTCGAGGCGCTAACCGGGCCGTTCGGCGTGCTCAACGCCACCCGGATCACCATGGTCTTCGGCACGTTGATCGGCACCTTCTTCGCCGCGATCCCGCTGGCTCCGCTGCACGGCATGCTCGACCGCGAGCGGGCCGCCGCCGCGCGGACCGAGCCGACGCCGGCCGAGCCAGCCGCCGCCGCGCCGGTCGCGCCCGCCGCCGTCCGGCCGGCGGCTTCCGACGACACCCCGGTGAGGACACCATGACCCGTACCGTGCTGATCACCGGGACCTCGTCGGGACTCGGCCTCGCGACGGCGGTCGCCGCCGCCCGCGCCGGCTGGACCGTGGTGGCCACCATGCGCGACCCCGAGGCGGCCGGGCCGCTGCGCAAGGCCGCCGCCGACGCCGGCGTCGAGATCGAGGTACGCCGGCTGGACGTCACCGACGAGGAGGGCGTGCGGCGGTGCGTGGCCGGGGTCGTCGAGACGTACGGCCGGCTGGACGCGCTGGTCAACAACGCCGGCATCGGCAACACGTTCCCGACGATCGAGATGACCGACATGGCGACCTTCCGGGCCAACCTGGAGGTGAACCTGTTCGGGGTGGTGATGGCGACCCGGGCCGCGCTGCCCCACCTGCGGGCCAGCCGGGGCCGGGTGGTCACCATCGGCAGCACCCGGGGACTGGTCGGGCAGCCGTTCAACGAGGCGTACTCGTGCGCCAAGTCCGGGGTGGAGGGCTTCCTGGAGAGTCTGGCCCCGGTGGCCGCCGCGGTCGGGGTGACCGTGACGATCGTCGAGCCGGGACCGGTGCTCGGCACGGCGTACGGCGCCAACACCGGCGTCACCCGGGATTCGCTGCTGACCGGCGCCGGCCCGTACGTCGAGGCGCTGCGACCGTACCTGGACTGGGTGGCCAACGGCGGTTATCCCGGCGCCCAGTCGGCCCACGAGGTGGCCGAGGTGGTGTTGCGGGCGCTGACCGAACCGGACCCGCCGTTGCGGATCCCGACCAGCGACTGGGCCCGGGACTGGGCGGCCATCAAGCTGTCCGACGTGGACGGCTCGGTGGTGCAGACGATGGCCAGGTCCTGGCTCACCCCGACCGACGCCGGGTGACGGTCCCGCTGACCACCCCGTCCCGGGGCCCGGCACCCGTCGCGCGCCGCCGCTGTCCTTTCCCCGTCACGGCCCCCTGCCGGGTCGATCATGGGCGTTACCGCGTTCTTCGACGGGCGGGTTTGTCGCGGTAGAGCCCATGATCAACCAGGGCCGGGCGGGGTCAGCCGACCGGGATGTCGCGGCGGCGCAGGCCGACCAGGCCAACGGCCCAGAGCACCGCGGCCACCACGAGCAGCCAGGCCAGCGGCACGACCGACAGGTCGGATCCGGGCACCTTGGGTACGTGGGTGAACGGGGACACGTCCAGCAGGCGCTGGTTGAGCTGGAGCACGCTGCCCACCATGTTGATCAGCAGGCAGACGGCCAGCGCCCCCCAGGCGACCGGAGCCAGTCGCGGGGCGAAACCGAAGAGCGCCACCGCGATCGCCGCCAGCACCCAGACGGCGGGCAGTTGCACCAGCGCGCCGCCGAGCACCCGGGGCAGCGTGCCGGCCACGTCGTGCTCGACCGCCCCGGCCGAGAGCCCACTGGTCAGCCCGGCCACGGCAAGCACCACGGCGGGACCGAGCAGCGAGAACAACAGGTGGCTGGCGGCCCAGCCGAGCCGGCTCACCGCCGTACCGAGCACCGGCTCGGCCCGCCCGCCGGCCTCCTCGGCGCGTAGCCGGAGGGTCGCCTGGATCGCGTACCCCGCCGCGATCAGGCCGAGGATGCCCATGGCGGAGACCAGGTACGCGTCGACCAGACCGCTCGTGCCGCCCAACCGGGCGATCGTCTCCGCCATCTGCGTGTTGCCGCTGACCATGTCCTGGATGCTGTTGGTGAGGCTGCCGAAGACCAGGCCGAGCACGGCGAAGCCGGCCGCCCAGCTGACCAGCAGGCCGCGGTGCAGCCGCCAGGCCAGGGCGAGGGGTGAACCCAGCCCCGCCGGTGCCGCGGGCGGGCCGAGCCGATCCGGCAACAGGCCGGCGCCGACGTCGCGCCGGCCGGACAGGACCACGGCGACCGCCCACAGCAGCCCGGTGACGGCGAGCGCGACGACAACCACCCACCAGCGGTCGCCACCGAACGGGTTGATCCGCATGCTCAGGCCGATCGGGGACAGCCAGGACAGCCAGGACAGCGAGCCGCCCGACATGCCGCTCAGGTCGCCGGCCATCCGCAGCACGAAGGCGACGCCGAGCACGATCAGCGCGATCCCCCGGGCCGGGCCGGCGCCGGTGGTGAACTGCGCCGCCACCGCGCCGACGGCTGCGAAGATCCAGCCGGCCATCGCGAACTCCAGACCGAGGGCCAGTGCTCCACCGGCCGGTACGTGCTGGCCGGCCGTGCTGACCGTGACGACGAGCGCCAGTACCAGGTTGGCCGCGCAGGTGGTGATGAGCGCGGCGGCCAGGCCGGCGTGCCGACCCACCACCGTCGAGCCGATCAGCTCCCGCCGCCCGGCCTCCTCCTCGGTGCGGGTGTGCCGGATGACGGTCAGCAGGCTGATCAGGCCGATCACGACGGGGATGAACCCGGCCCGCCAGCCGGCGAGTTCGCCCAGGCTGGCCCCGGTGAGCCGGCCGTACAGGGCGACCATCGTGGAGGAGTTCATGCTGGTGTCGGCGTAGTGCCGCAGCTCGGGCTCGGTCGGAAACAGGCCGCGGAACGAGGCCACGTACGTCGACGGCAGCAGGCCGATGATCAGCACCCAGATCGGCATGACGATCCGGTCGCGCCGCAGGATCAGCCGGATCAACTTTCCGGTCCCGGTCATCGGGCCACCTCCGCCGGGCGTTCGCCGCCGCGGCCCGACCGCTCCGCACCGCGGTCCGGGCGTTCGCCGCCACGGTCGTAGTGCCGCAGGAACAGCTCCTCCAGGGTGGGCGGCTGGCTGACCAGGCTGCGCACACCCACCTGGGTGAGGTGCCGCAGCGCGTTGTCCAGACCCTCGGTGTCGACATCGAAGGACACCCGGCCGTGCTGCGCCCGCAGGTCGTGTACGCCCGGCAGGTCGGCCAGGCCGTCGACCGGACCGGCCAGCTCGGCCTGGATGTTGGTCCGGGTCAGGTGACGCAGCTCGGTCAGGGTGCCGGTCTCCACCGACCGGCCGTCACGGATGATGGTCAGCCGGTCGCAGAGCGCCTCCACCTCGGACAGGATGTGGCTGGACAGCAGCACCGTCCGGTCGCCGCGCTCCAGCTCCTCCCGGACGACCTGCCGGAACACGTCCTCCATCAGCGGGTCGAGTCCCGAGGTCGGCTCGTCCAGCAGCAGCAGCTCCACGTCGGAGGCGAACGCCGCGACCAGCGCCACCTTCTGCCGGTTGCCCTTGGAATAGGTCCGGCCCTTCTTCCGGGGGTCCAGGTCGAAGCGTTCCAGCAGCTCGGCACGGCGCTGCTTGTTGAGCCCGCCGCGCAGCCGGCCCAGCAGGTCGATCACCTCGCCGCCGGACAGGTTCGGCCACAGCGTCACGTCGCCGGGGACGTACGCCAGCCGCCGGTGCAGCGCCGTGGCGTCGGCCCAGGGGTCCCCGCCGAGCAGCCGGACGGTGCCGGAGTCGGGGCGCAGCAGCCCGAGCAGGACCCGCAGGGTGGTGCTCTTGCCGGCGCCGTTGGGGCCGAGGAAACCGTGTGCCTCTCCGGTGTGGACTGTCAGGTCGAGGCCGTCCAGGGCGCGGGTGCGCCCGAACGTCTTGACCAGGCCATCAATGCTGATCGCCTCGGTCATGGTCAGTTCCTTCCCAGGACGGTCGCGGCGCGGGCGCACCGCGACGCTCAGGCGGCGCTCTGCGCGCCGTCGTCTGTCGCGGCGCTCTGCGCGCCGTCGTCTGTCGCGGCGCGTTGGGCGCCGTGGTCTGTGCCGGATTCGGGCTGGGCCTCCAACTGGTCCAGCGCGGCGTGCAGTTGCTCGGCCTGCTCGGGGGTGAGCAACGGCTGGGCGGACATGTCCACGAAGCCGCGCATCATCCGGAGGTAGCCCTCGGTGGTGTTCACGTCGACGCCGAGGACTCGGGACAGGTGGTCCCGCATGACGAACACACCGAGCTTCATCAGCCCGATGACCGCGGTCATGGCTCGCGGGTCGCGCGCCTTGGCGCCGTACCCGTGGTCGAGCATCCAGCGTTCGCCGTTCTCCACCATCTGGTCGAACCGGGCGATGGCGGTCTCGGAGCCGTCCATCAGGGACCGGGCGAGGTAGTTCTGCAGCAGCCGGGCGGTGGGATGAAGCGCGCCGAGGAAGGTCGGGTCGGCCATCCCGCCCCGGTCGAACATCTCCGCCCGGAGCCGGTCGACCTGCTCCATCGCGTACGTGTCGCAGGCGTCGCGCAGCGCGGCCTTGGACCCGAAGTGGTGCCGGACCAGACCGGGGGACACCCCGGCGGCGGCCGCGATGTCCCGGATGGTGGTGGCCTCGATGCCCCGCTCGGCGAACAGTCGCAGTGCCGCGTCCCGCATCCGCGCCCGAGCCGTCAGGTCCTCGAAGGCCGGGTCACCCACCGGCCGCGTAGTCACCACGCCGTCGTACCGCCTATCTGTCTGTGTTGCTGGCTATCCGACCCAACAGCCGACTATACGCTTGTATAGTCGGCCGGCAAGGGCTGGTGCTCCGGGTCACTCGGCAATATCCTTCGCTGAAACAAGACCGGTCGTAGGTCTTTTACATCGATGTCGGCCGCGTGGAGGAGTGACGCCATGTCCGTTCCGTCCGAGCTTGATCGACGTACCCTCCTGCGGGCCGGCCTCGGCGGCGTGGCCCTCGCCGTGGTCGGTGGCCAACTGGTCCCGGCCGGGACGGCGGTGGCCGCGTCGCCCGGCGCGGACCTGTCCTGGATCATCGACTGTGATCAGTGGGGTGCCCGGCCACCGGCCAGTGCCATCCAGCTCAGCGGCAACGTCACCAACAAGATCATCCTGCATCACATGGCGTTCCCGAACGTCACCGACTACTCGCCGGAGCACGCCCGCCAACTCGCCCGGGACTGCCAGAACCTGCACCTGGACACCAACGGTTGGGCCGACACCGGGCAACACTTCACGGTCAGCCGCGGCGGGTACGTGCTGGAGGGCCGGCACGGCAGCCTGGCCGCGCTGGCCGGCGGGGAGCACCAGGTGATCGCCGCGCACTGCCCCGGCGAGAACGGCAACGCCATCGGGATCGAGAACGAGGGCACGTACGTCACCGAGCTGCCACCAGCCGCGCTGCTCGACTCGCTCGTCCGGCTCTGCGTCACCGTGTGCCGGCAGTACGGGCTGCACGCGCACGACGTCTTCGGGCACTGGGACTTCCGCGAGACCGAATGCCCGGGGGCGGCCTTCTACCGGCTGTTCCCCGAGGTGCGCCGGCGGATCGCCACCGAACTCGGCACCCGGCCGGAAGACATCCCGGCCCGCCGCTGGCCGGACATCTGGCGGTTCGTCGGCGGCCCGGTGGTCCGGGTGGCGCAGTACCTGCTGGCCTTCCACGGGTACGTCGTACCGCTCACCGGGGTCTTCGACGCCGCCACCGTGACGGCGGTGCAGTCCTGGCAGGCGAGTCAGGGGCTGCCGGTGGACGTGGACGCCACGCTCACCGGACCCACCTGGGAGAGCCTGGCGCCCGAGCTGGCGAAGGACGCCACCGGCCTGCCCGTGCAGGCCGTGCAGTACCTCCTGAACCACAAGGGATACCTGGACGTCGCCATCACCGGCACGTACGACCACCCGACCATGAAGGCGGTGCAGGACCTCCAACGGCTGCAGGGCCTCACCCCGAACGGCAAGGTCGGCACCGACACCTGGTGCGCGATCGTCGGCGGCATCGTCCGGCAGTCCCTCCGGTGAAAGGAAGGGCCCCCTGCCGACCGGCCGCGCGCCGTGACCTCGGGAGAGGGTTCGCCAAGGCTCGCTGAGCCTTCGCAACCCTGCGCTCAGCCCGGGGTGCTGACGCCAGTGGTGGCCAGCACGCCCAGCAGCCGGTCGGCGAACGCGCGCGGGTGGGTGAGGCTGCCGTTGTGCCCGCCCGGGAACTCGACCAGCGGTGCGCCGAGCAGTGCGGCCAGTTCCGCCGCGCATCGGCGGTCGAACACCGTGGGCGGCGTGGTGGCGCCGTGGGCCGGCACCACCCGGGTGCGGGCGGCGCGCAGCGCCGCCGGTTCCAGTGTCGTCCCGGCGAGCGCGGGGATCTCCCGGTCGAGCAGGAAGGCGAATCCGGCGGCGCGGTCGAGGGTGATCGGGGCGAGGACGGCGTCGGGCTCCACCTCCTGGGTCGCGGGGTCGATGCCGAGTTCGGCCGCCATGATCCGGACGGCCGGCAGCCAACCCTCGCGCCGGAAGGTCGCGTGCAGGCCGGTCAGCACCCGCCGGGCGTCGTCCCGCTCGGCCGGCGGAAGCAGCGAGGGTACCGGTGGCTCGTGTGCCACCAGCACGGACAGCGCGTCCGGGTGCCGGCTCATCAGGTGCAACCCGATCGCCGCGCCGGTGCTGCACCCGAGCATCGCCGCCGGACGGTCGGTCACGGTGTCGAGCAGCCGCCGGGCGTCGTCGGCGTGGTCGGCGAGGCTGATCGGCGCGCGGGTGTCCCGCAGGATGCTGCGGTGCAGGCCGCGGCGGTCGTACGTGACGACCGTGAACCGGTCGGTCAGCCGGTCGACGAGCTGGTCCAGTTGGTTGGCGTTCCCTTCGCCGCTGGTGGCGACCAGTAACACGGGGCCGGTGCCGCGAACCTCGTGGTAGAGGTCGGCGCCGGGGACGGGCAGGACATCGGACCGGAGCGACATGACGATCTCCTCGGTAGGCTGTCCCAACCGTAATGCATCAAAAATGATGCATCAAGAGTGATGCTATTCTCGGCGTCATGAACGGAGTGGACCTGTTCCGGCTGGGTCGGACGCTGATGCGGATCGGTGAGGCGGCACTGCCGACCGAGGGGCTGCCGGAATACCCGGGCGGCCACCGCGCCGTACTGCTTGTCATCGCCGACCTCGAACAGCACGGGGAGAGCGCCGTCGGCGAGATCGCCCGCCGGGCCGGGCTGCCGCAGAGCGCCGTGTCCAACGCGGTGGCCCGGCTGCGCGAGGCGGGCGCCGTCGAATTGGCCACCGACCCTCGGGACCGGCGCCGCTCACTGGTCCGACCGGCCGAGAAGCCGTCCGAGCGACAGCGGACGGTGGCGACCAGCACCATCGACGCGGCGGTGGCGACCGCCCTGGGGGCCGAACGGGCGGATCAGGTCGGGGAGACCGTGGCGATGCTCGCGGAGCTGGGCCGCCGGCTCGCCCCCCGAACATCCCCGTGAGATCGGGCAGGGCCAGCCGGTTCAGCGACGGGTCGGTTGGCGGGCGGACCAACTCCGGTCCCGGTCTGCTGGGGCGGGTCAGCGCCGGGGCGCGAAGGCGCAGAACTCGTTGTCCTCCGGGTCGGCCAGCACCCACCAGGAGATGTCACCGCCGCGTTCCCGGCGCAACGTGGCCCCGGCGTCGAGCAGCGGGGTCACCTCCGGGCCGGCCAGGTCGACGTCCCAGTGGACCCGGTTCTTCACCGTCTTGCCCTCCGGCACCGGCGCGAAGACCAGATAATCCCACGGGAAGCCGGCGGCGCCGACCACGTACGCCGCCTTGCCCTCCGCTTCGACCCGGCCACCCAGCACCGAGGCCCACCACCGGGCCTGGGCCCGGGCCTCCCGGCAGTCGACCACCAGCTCGAACGGCCCGGTACGTGACCGCTCGCCCTCCGTCGGCGGGAACGCGCAGAACTCGTTGCCGTCCGGGTCGGCCAGCACCCACCACGGGTCGGCACCCGGCTCGCGTACCACGGTGGCGCCGACGGTGAGCAGGGGCGTCGGATCGGGGCCGGCGAGCCGCAGGTCGAGATGGACCCGGGTCTTGCCGGTCCGCGGCTCGGGAACCGGATCCACCCAGATCGAGTCATGCCCCGCCGCCGGGCCGAGGTCCACCCGGGCGGTGCCGTCGCCGAGGTCGACGACGTGACCGTCCAGCGCAGCCGCCCAGAACCGGGCCTGTACCCAGGTGTCCGCGGCGTCCATACAGAGATCCTTGAAGCTGGCGAGCGTCATCGGTTCATCATGCCGGCGACCGTCCGGGTGCGCGGGGTGACCGTCCGGCGGACGGGCTTATCCGGCAGCGAAGCCAGCCTTAAGTGTCGGCAAAGAACGTGAATGCCTGTGGCGCCGGCCGGTGACCGACCGGTACACCTGTCGACGTGGATCGGGACGTCGCGACGAGGGAGCCGTTGACCGACTGGGTGAGTGACCTACGTGTCATCCCCGGCGGGACCCTGGCGGACCCCGGAGGTGAGTCGGCGGGCGAGCCACTCCGCCGGGACGAAATACAGCTCGGGGACGTCCGGCGGCGGGACGACGAGGCGTACGGTCCGGACCGGGGGCGCCGGGAGCAGGAGGCGGCCCGCTGGCAGGAGCCGGCGCGGGGCCGCGGCCCGCGCCCGGCCGACGGCCAGCGCGGCACCGAGCGGGCCTACCGGGTCAAGGAGGAGTACCGGCCCCGGCCGGCGCAGCACCGGGAGATCGACGCCCCCGAGGTGTACGACCGCAGCGGCCGGCTGCTGTTCCACATCGTGTTCTGGTGCGCGTTGGCCACCAGCGTCGAGCTGTGGTGGCTGAACACCGACTCCGGTTCGATCCGCAGCGTCACCGACATGGCCATCGCCGGCGGCCGGCTCACCGGGATGATCGGTGGCTTCCTGCTGCTGACCCAGGTGCTGCTGATGAGCCGGGTGCGCTGGCTCGAACGCTGGATCGGCGC
This sequence comes from Plantactinospora sp. A48, assembly GCF_055793945.1. NCBI lineage: Bacteria > Bacillati > Actinomycetota > Actinomycetes > Micromonosporales > Micromonosporaceae > Plantactinospora > Plantactinospora sp. A48. Next base: position 24,543 of record NZ_JBTIXF010000064.1, read on the forward strand.
GCACTCGCTGCTGATCTGGCACCGGGAACTCGGCGGCGCGCTGCTGTTCATGATCCTCGCGCACGTCGTGCTGATCGCGGTCGGCTACGCCCGGCTGGCCGCCCAGCCGGTGGTGCCCGCGACGTGGTCGTTGATCACGACGGCCGAGGACATGGTCAGCGCCACCGTCGCGACCGGCATCCTGGTCGGGATCAGCCTGCTCGCGATCCGGGCCGTCCGCCGCCGGATGCCGTACGAGCTGTGGTACTTCCTGCACCTGAGCAGCTACCTGATCCTGCTGCTCGGCTACGGGCACCAGTTCGCCACCGGGCAGGAGCTGTCCCGGGGCGGCTTCGCGAAGTGGTACTGGGTGGGCCTGTACGTCTTCGTCGTGCTCTGCCTGGTCTGGGGGCGGATCCTCTTCCCCGCCTGGTTCAACCTGCGGCACCGGCTGCGGGTGGAGCGGGTGATCCCCGAGGGACCGGACATGATCTCGGTCTACATCGCCGGTCGCCGGCTGGAAGGGCTGAACGCCCGCGCCGGGCAGTACTTCCGCTGGCGCTTCCTGACCCTCGGCTGCTGGTGGCAGGCGCACCCGTTCTCGCTCTCGGCCGCGCCCAACGAGCACTTCCTCCGGCTCACCATCAAGGTGGTCGGCGACCACACCGAGCGGCTGCGGGGGCTGCGGCGCGGCGTCCGGATCTTCGCGGAGGGCCCGTCCGGGGTGTTCACCGCCGAGCGTCGCCGCCGGCCCCGGGCGCTGCTGATCGCCGGCGGCAGCGGGATCGCGCCGATCCGCGCCCTGCTGGAGGAGCTGCCGGCGCAGACCGTGGTGATCTACCGCGCCCGCAGCGAGGAGGAGCTGCTGTTCCGGGAGGAGCTGGACTGGCTGGCCCGGGAGCGCGAGGCGCAGGTCTGGTACGTGCTCGGCTCCCGCGACGAGGCGGCGCCGCGCTATCTGTTCACCCCGAAGGGCATGCGGGAGCTGGTTTCCGACGTCCGCCACCGGGACGTCTTCCTGTGCGGGCCGCCCGGTCTCATCGACACGTCGGTCAAGGCCCTGCGCCGGCTGCGGGTGCCCCGCCGCCAGATCCACCTCGACCCGTTCGAATTCTGATCCTTTCGAATCCCCACCTCGGAGGTAATCCCCGTGCGTCGCGCAGTCTTCGCCCTGCTCGGCACCACCATCGGCACGTCGCTGTTGATCGGCGCCAAGCTCGGCCAACCGACGCGCAACGACGCCCAGGTCACGGTGGACACCGCGGGTGTCGCCGGAGCCGACGAGCCCACCGCGTCGGCCGAACCGGGCCGGCCCACGCCGAGCGCCGGCGGGAAACCGCCGACGAAGGCCGCCCCGGCGGGCGGCCGGACGGCCAGCCCACCGGCCAGCCGTGGCAACACGGCGAACGGGACCAGGGCCACCACCGCGGCGAAGCCGCCGACCGGTGGGCTGCACAACGGCACCTTCACCGGCGCCGGGTTCACCCACGACTACGGTACGGTGCGGGTGACGATCACCGTGTCCGGCGGGGTGGTGAGCAGGGCCAGCGCCACGTACCCCACGGACCAGCCGACCAGCAGACAGATCAACGAGCGCGCCGTGCCGACGCTGAACGCGAACGCGGTCACCGCGAAGACCAGTGCGAACATCTCCACCGTCAGCGGCGCGACGCTGACCAGCACCGCGTACCGGTCCTCGTTGCAGTCGGCGCTGGACAAGGCGAAAGCCTGACACCCGCCGCCGACCGGCGGCCGGGATGAGGCCGGAAGTGGCGTCGACCGGCGGCGCCGGGGGCGCGTCGCCGACCGGGAGGGCCTGAGACATGCCAGCGACGGGGCTGCGCCGGGTCGAACAGATCATGGGTACGGCGATCAGCCTCCAGATCAGCGACCCGCTGCCACCCGAGCGGTTGGCCGAGCTGGCCGAGGAGACCTTTGCCTGGCTTCGTGCGGTGGACCGGCGGTTCAGCACCTACCGGGACGACAGCGAGGTCAACCGGTTCCACCGGGGCGAGCTGACCCTCGCCGAGTGTTCGGCCGACCTGCGGCACGTGGTCGAGGCGTGCGCCGACCTGTGGGCGGCCACCGACGGCTACTTCGACGTCTACGCCACGGGCCGGTTCGACCCCTCCGGGTACGTCAAGGGCTGGTCGGTGCAGGTCGCCTCGGACCGGCTGCTCGCGGCTGGCAGCTCGGCGCACTGGATCAACGCGGGCGGGGACATCCGGGCCCGGGGCGGTCCCCGACCCGGTGAGCCGTGGCGGATCGGTGTCCGGCACCCGGTCCAGCCCGACCGGGTGGTGTGGGTGCTGGCGGCCACCGACCTGGCGATAGCCACCTCGGGGACGTACGAGCGGGGGCGGCACGTCATCGACCCGCGTCGGGGCGTACCGGCGGTCGGGCTCAGCTCGGTCACGGTGACCGGCCCGGACCTGGGGGTGGCCGACGCGTACGCGACGGCCGGTCTGGCGATGGGCCGCGCCGGGCTGCGCTGGCTGGCCGAACTTCCCGGGTACGAGGTCGGGGCGATCGACGACGACCTGGCCGGCTTCAGCTCACCCGGTCTGCCCCTGGCGGCCGACGGCGAGGACGACGAGGACGACGGAGCCGGCAGGGACGACGGAGCCGGCAGGGACGACGGAGACGGCAGGGACGACGGAGACGGCCGGGACGACGGAGACGGCCGGGACGACGGAGACGGCCGGGACGGCGGAGACGGCAGGGACGACGGGGACGGCGGCGGATCGCTCAGCGCGGGCGATGGTGCTCGTCCTCTTCCTCCGCCGCCGAGCGGTCCCGCTGGGTGATCGTCGCCTGCGGGACACCGGTGACACAGCGCAGCCCGATCCGTACCTCCGTCCTGGCGCCCTCGAAGGCGAGCCCGACCGCGCTGTCCGGGCCGCGCTCGACGTCCTCCGTGTGGTAGCCCGGATTCGGACTCCACGAGACGAGGTACGCCTGGGCCTGCACGCAGCGGGCGACTATCGAACCGCCCCGGGCCGTGAACGTCCGCTCGGCGGACCGGGGCGGGTCGGCCGGGCTCGACCGGTGCGGGGTCGGGGACGGCGGTCGGCGGTCCGGGCCGCCCGCCGGGGTCGGGCCGCGCCCCGGCGGCGCGGCGGCCGACGGGGCGTCCGGCAGCACCCGGGTCACCGAGTCGGGGCTCAGCGGCTGCACCCCGGCGGTGGCCAGACCGTCGTCCACCCGGCCCAGCGCCAGCACGCCGACGGCGACCGACACGGCGGCGCCGATGAGCCAGGCGACCAGGTTCGTCGCGGTGTGGCGCAGCGGTCCGGGCATCGGCCCACGATTGCACACGGTGCCCTAACCGCAGGTTAAGAGCCGCTTAGATGTCTCTGCCGGTAACCGGCGGGGCGACGGCGGCCGGGTGGGCGCCGCCCGCCGCGGGCCGGTTAGCGTGTCCGGGTGGCCAGGCTGCTGCTCGTCGAGGACGACCCGGAGATCCGGCGCGCGTTGATCCGGGCGCTGACCGAGCTGGGGCACGTGGTGCTGCACGCCGCCGACGGGCTCACCGGGCTGGCCATGGCGCACCGGGACCCGGTGGACCTGGTGGTACTGGACCTGGGCCTGCCCGACATCGACGGCGTCGAGATGCTGCGGATGTTGCGCTCGGTCAGCGACACGCCCGTGGTGGTGGCGACCGCCCGCGACGACGAGCCGGCGATCGTCGGCGCGCTGCACCACGGCGCGGACGACTACGTGTGCAAGCCGTTCGGCGCGGCCCACCTGGACGCCCGGATCCGGGCGGTGCTGCGGCGCGCCGGCACCGATCCCACGGCTGTTCCGATCGCCCTCGGTGGGCTCCGGATCGATCTCGCCACCCGGCAGGTCAGCGTCGACGGCCGGCGGGTGGAGCTGACGCCACGCGAATTCGACCTGCTCGGCTACCTCGCCACCCGGGCCGGGACCGTGGTGACCAAACAGGAGCTGCTGCGGCACGTCTGGCGGCAGCCGACCGGCGGCGCCGACAAGACCGTCGACGTCCACCTGTCCTGGCTGCGCCGCAAGCTGGGCGACGACGCCCGGCGGCCCCGGTACCTGCACACCCTGCGCGGGGTCGGGGTCAAGCTCACCGCCGGTGAGCCGGTGGAGCGCGACCGGCCATGAGAGGCCGGTTGATCATGTTGGTCACCGCGACCAGCCTGCTGGTGGTGGTGGCCTTCCTGGTGCCGTTGGCGATGCTGGTCCGGTCGTCCGCGGCCGACCGCGCGGTCAGCTCGGCCGCGGTGGAGACCCAGGCGCTGGCGCCGCTGGTCGCCTCGACCGACCAGGACACCCTGGCGGCCACGGTCGAACGGGTCAACGCGGTGAACCCGCATCCGGTCACCGTCTTCCTGCCCGACGGCACCGTGCTCGGTGCCCCGGCCGACCGGTCCGGCGCCGTGGACCGGGCGGCCGCCGGCCGCAGCGTCGCCACCGACGTCCCCGGAGGACGGGAGATCCTGGTGGCGGTGGCCGGGTTGCCCGACGGTACGGCGGTGCTGCGCACCGTCGTACCGGACGCGGAACTCCACCGGGGGGTCACCCGGGCGTGGACGGTGCTCGGCCTGCTCGGCGTCGGACTGGTCCTGGTCAGCGTGCTGGTGGCCGACCAGCTCGCCCGCAGTTTCGTCCGGCCGCTCGCCGAGGTGGCGGCGGTGTCCCATCGGATGGCGGCCGGCCACCTGGACAGCCGGGCCGCGACCGACGGGCCGGCCGAGGTGCGCGCGGTCGGCGTCGGGCTGAACCTGCTGGCGGGCCGGGTCGGCGAGTTGCTGGTGCGGGAGCGGGAGCACGTCGCGGACCTGTCGCACCGGCTGCGGACGCCGCTGACCGCGCTGCGGATCGACGTCGAGGGTCTGCCCGACGGCGCCGACCGGTCCCGGGTGCTCGCCGACGTGGCGGCGTTGGAAGGGTCGGTCGACGAGATCATCCGGACCGCCCGGGGGCCGGCCGGACCGGCCGGGACCGGTGGGCGGTGCGACGCGGCCCGGGTGCTGGCCGAGCGGGTGGACTTCTGGTGGGCGCTCGCCGACGAGGAGCAGCGGGCGGTGACTGTCGAGCTGGCGCCCGGACCGATTCCGGTACGGCTCACCGCGGACGCCCTCGGCGCGGCCGTGGACGCGCTGCTGGACAACGTCTTCGCGCACACGCCCGAGGGGGCCGGCTTCGCCGTACGGCTGTCCCGGCGTCCGGACGGCGGTGCCCGGGTGGAGATCGCCGATCGCGGTCCGGGGCTGCCGGCCGGGCTGCCGGCGCGGCGCGGCCGTAGCGGCGGGGGATCCACTGGCCTGGGGCTGGACATCGCGGCCCGGACCGCCACCGGGTCCGGCGGCGGGTTGTCGGCCGAACCCAATCCGGGCGGCGGCGCCGTGCTCGTGCTCGACCTGGGTGGCGTCGAGGTCGAGCGGTCCGGTGGGTGGCGACGCGGCGGTTGATGCCCGACCTTGGCGGCGTCGAGGTCGAGCGGCGCGGTGGGTGGCGGTCCGGTGGGCGGCGACGCGGCGGTTGATGCCCGGCGGCTGGCCGGTGGTCCCGCCGATTCGCGACGGGTGATCGCCGAGCGGGCACCTCACCGTCCACTTTCGACCGACGTGGACTGGCCGGTCGGCTGGTCGCCGCCGGTCCGCGTGACCGGTTCACTCCGGTCTATCCGGTGATAGCGTGAACCCGCAATGACGCAGCTGCGGATCCTCGGCCCCCTGGAGGTCGGCACCGTCGACCGGCCCGTGCCGCTCCGCAGCCGCCGGCAGCGGGCCGTCCTGGCCGTCCTGCTCGCCCACGCCAACCGGGGCACCGGCATCGACGCGCTGCTCGCCGGGCTGTGGGGAGACCAGCCGCCGGACACCGCGGTGGGCCAGTTGCAGACCCTCATCTGGCGGCTCCGGACCGTACTGGGCGACGCCATCGTCACCCGCCCCGGCGGGTACCAGCTCACCGTCCGGCCCGGCGAGTTGGACGCCGAGGTCTTCGCCACCCGGGCGGCCGAGGCGGCGGCCCTGGCCGCGGCCGGGCGACCCGAGGCGGCGGCCGAACGGTACGCCGCGGCGCTGGCCCTGTGGCGCGGACCGGTGCTGGCCGACGTCGACCTGCCGGGCGACCCGCACGGCTGTGGCGTGGTCACCGCGATCGTGGAACTCACCGAGCGGCGGCTACGGGTCGAGCGCGAACACATCGACGTCGAGCTGGCCCTCGGCCGGCACGCGGAACTGCTCCCCCGGCTGTACGGACGGGTACGCGCCGAACCGTTGCAGGAGGAGCTGCTCGAACGGCTGATGCTGGCGCTCTATCGAGCCGGCCGGCGCGCCGACGCGCTGGCGGTGTTCCGGCAGGGCCGGGCGGCGCTGGTCGAGCAGCTCGGCCTGGAACCAGGCCCGGCGCTGCAACGCCTGCACGCGCGGATCCTGGCGGCCGACCCGGTGCTCGCGGCCGTCGACCGGACCGCCGTGCCGCCCCCGCCGACGGTGTCCCAGCTGCCCGCCGACGTGGCCGACTTCGTCGCCCGGGACGACGTGGTGACCGAGCTGGCCGAGCGGCTCGCGGCACCGTCCCGGTCCGGACCACCGGTCGTGGTGGTGGTGTCCGGCACGGCGGGCAGCGGCAAGACGGCCCTCGCCGTCCACGTGGCGCACGCCATCCAGGACCACTTCCCGGACGGGCAGCTCTTCGCCGACCTGCGCGGGGAGTGCGGTCCGGTCGAACCCGACGAGGTACTGGCCCGGTTCCTGCGGGCCCTCGGCGAGGACCCGCGGCGGTTTCCGGTCGACCGCGACGAACGGGCCGCGCTGTTCCGGGACCGGGTCGCCGGCCGCCGGCTACTGGTGCTGCTGGACAACGCCGCCGACGAGACCCAGGTCCGTCCCCTGCTGGCCGCCGGGGCTCCGGTGGCGGTGCTGGTCACCAGCCGGCGCCGGCTGGCCGCGCTGCCCGGGGTGCACCAGGTGGACCTCGGGGTATTCAGCACGGACCAGGCGCTGGCGCTGCTGCGCCGCACGGTGGGCGCCGAGCGCGCCGACGCGGACCCCGAGTCGTGCCGGCGGATCATCGAGCGCTGCGGCAACCTGCCGCTGGCCATCCGGATCGCCGGTGCCCGGCTCGCCGCCCGGCCGCACTGGCCGGTCCGGCGGCTGGCCGACCAGCTCGCCGACAAGCGGGCCCGGCTGGACGTGCTGTGCGCCGGAGACCTGGCCGTCCGATCCAGCCTGGCGCTCAGCCACGACGCCCTCGCCGGGCCGGAACGCCGGGCGTTTCCCCTGCTCGGTGCCGCCCACCTGCCGTACCTGCCGGGCTGGGCGGTGGCACCGCTGCTCGGCGAGCCGGCCCGGGACGCCGAGGAGATCGTCGAGCGGCTGGTCGAAGCCCGCCTGCTGGAGGTGGACCCCGACCCCGGTTCGGGCCGCTACCGGATGCACGACCTGGTCGCCGCGTACGCCGGTGAGCTGGCCGAATCGGTGGCGCCGGTGGACCGGTGCGGCGCGGTCCGCCGGTTGCTGGGAGCCGCGCTCCGGCTCGCCGAGACGGCGGACTCCCGGATCCCCACCGGATTCCGGCGCGGTACACCCGGTGGCGCGGCCCGGTTCGCCGAGTGGTCCGAGGCAACCGTCGACGCCGTGCTCGGCGACGCGCACGGCTGGTTCGAGGCCGAGCGGCCGGTGCTGGTGGCGCTCGTCGAACGGGCCGCCGCGGCCGGCCTCGACGAGGAGGCGTGGGAGCTGGCGGCCAGCCTGACCGGCTTCTTCGAACTGCGGGAGCACCTCGACGACTGGCGACGTACCCACCGGGTGGCGCTGGCCGCCTGCCAGGCGGCCGGAAACCGCCGGGGTACGGCGTACCTGCTGCGCGGGCTGGGCGAGCTGGACCTCAACCTGGACCGGATCGATCCGGCGGTCGAGCAGCTGACGGCCGCGCTCGACCTGATGCGGGCCGGCGGTGACCGGTTCGGCGAGAGCCTGGTGCTGCGCGCGTTCGGCACGGCGTACCGGCTGGCCCGCCGCAACGACGAGGCGGAACGGGCGTTGTACGACGCGCTGCGGATCGCCACCGACCTGGCCGACCCGGTCGGCCAGGCGCAGGCGTTGCACAACCTCGGGGCGCTGCGCCGCCGGGCCGGGCGGCTGGTCGACGCGGAACACGCCTACACGACGGCGCTGGCCCTGTTCCGTGAGGCCGGTGACCGGTTCGGCGAGGCGTACACGATGTGCGGTCTCGGGCTGCTCGGCACCCGGCCGGACGCCGGTGCGGACCGGATGCGGGTGGCGGAGGGTCACCTGCGCCGCAGCCTGGAGCTGTGTCAGGATCTCGGCTACCGCCGGGGGGCGGCCATCGCGCTCGGCCACCTGGGCGACCTGCACCTGCGGCAGGGCCGCCCGGAACGGGCCCTGCCGGAGCTGCGATCGGCGCTGGCCGGCTGCCGGGAGGTCGGCGACGGGCCCGGCGAGGCCATCGCGCTGCGCCGGCTGGGCGACCTCTTCCTGCGCCTGGACCGCACCGAGGCCGCCCGGTCGTGCTACCGGGACGCCCTCACGATCAGCGAGCGGTACGGCATGGTCGAGGAGCGCCACCGGGCGCTGCGCGGGTTGGCCGCCGCCACCCCCTGCCCCCGGGCCGCGGCCGCCCGGTCGGCCCAGCCGTCGGACGGCGGTCCGGCACTTCAGCCGTCGGATGGTGCCCCGGAGCTTCAGCCGTCGGAGGTTGGTTCGGCTCCGCCATCGGATCGCGGGCAGAACGTCGAATCGTAGAGCGCGCTGAGAGCGGACTGAGAGGATCGGCCGGCCGGCATCGGGCAGGCTGGGTAAACCTGGCCGGGCTCGAAGCGCGGCCCCGGACCCCGGGCGCGCGGCGCGGGACCCCGCGCGCCCGGCTCAATCTTCGGCCCACGGCCGCACCGGACAGATCCCGGCGACGCGAGGCGGCTGTCCGGGCCCGGTAGCGGGCGGGACCAGCGCGAACCCCGACGGGAACCTCCGGTGGATCAGCCGGCCGCCGGCAGCCGGACCACGAACCGGCAACCGTCGGCGACGTTCTGCACATCCACCCGGCCGCCGTGCGCCTCGACCAACCCGCGCACGATCGCCAGACCCAGGCCACCCGCCGCGACGGCGTCGCCACCGGCCCGGCTCGGTGTGCCGTCCGGCCCCGTGACCTGGCGCGGTGTGCGCGCCCGTTCGCCCCGGAAGGCCACGTCGAACAGCCGGGGCAGATCCGCCGGCGGGATGCCGCCGCAGGTGTCCGCCACCGACAGCCAGGCGGTGTCCCGGTCCCGGCCGGCGGCCACCCGTACGGTCCCGTCAGCCGGGGTGTAACGGACCGCGTTGAGCAGCAGGTTCGCCACCACCCGGGACAGTTCCGGCTCGCTGGCGGTGACCACCGGCCAACCCGACTCGGCGGCGACCAGCCTGATCCGGCGGGCCGCGGCCAGCGGGGCGGCCCCGGCCAGCGCGTCGGAGACCACCTCCCGCAGCGGTACGGCGGACGGCACGAGCCGCAGCGCCCCGGCGTTGATCCGGGACAACTCGAACAGGTCGTCCACCAGCCGGGCCATCCGGTCCGACTCCACCCGGACCCGGCGGTGGTACTCGGCCACCGTGGCCGGATCGTCGACCACCCCGTCCTCCAGCGCCTCGGCCATGGCCCGCAGGCCGGCCAGCGGCGTACGCAGGTCGTGTGAAACCCAGGCGACCAGGTCCCGGCGGCCCTTCTCAAGCTGCCGTTCCCGCTGCCGGGCCTGCTCGGCCCAGACGGCCGCGGTGGCCAGCCGGCGCCCGGAGAGCACCCCGAGCGCCAGGCTCACGGCCGCCGCGGCGGTCACCGTGAGCAGCACGACCTCCAGGTCGTGCGCGGAGAGGAACATCGCCTCGGCCACCGTGACCACGCCGGCCACCACCGCGGCGACGGTCACCGCGAGCAGCACCCCCAGGTGTACGGTGATCGACCGCGCCGGCAGCAGCCGCAGCACCAGCGCGCCCGCCACCCCCACCGCCCCGGCGGCGAGCAGGGACATCAGGAAGATCAGCGCGAGGTCACGCATGGCCGTACTCGTATCGGTAGCCGACGCCCCAGACCGTGACGATCCGGCACGGAAGGGCCGGATCGTCCTCGACCTTCTCCCGCAGCCGGCGCACGTGGACCGTAACCGTGGACTGGTCGCCGAACTGCCAGCCCCACACCCGGTCCAGCAGCTCCGCCCGGCGAAACGCCCGTCCGGGGTGCCGGAGCAGGAAAAGCAGCAGGTCGAACTCCCGGCCGGTCAGCGCCAGCTCGGCGCCGCGCAGCCGGGCCACCCGCCGGCCCGCGTCCACCGCCAGCTCGCCGTCGCGCAGCAGGTCCGGGCCGGCGGCCGCCGGTTCACCGCCGGCCCGCCGCAGCACCGAGCCGACCCGCAGCACCAGCTCGCGGGGCGAGAACGGCTTCGTGACGTAGTCGTCGGCGCCGAGCTGCAGGCCGAGGATCCGGTCCGCCTCGTCACCCAGCGCAGTCAGCATGACGATCGGCAAGGTGGCCGAACGGGCCCGCAGGCGCCGGCACACCTCCAGACCGTCGACCTCGGGCAGCATCAGATCCAGCACCACCAGATCCGGCGCCGTCCGCTCGACGGCGGCCAGCGCGGCGGCGCCGTCACCGGCATGTGAGACCAGATAACCGGCCCGGTCCAGGTAGCGGCACACCACATCGCTGACGGTCCGGTCGTCATCCACCACCAGCACTCGTCGGGCCGATGCCACGTTTCCCGCCATCAGTGCAGCGTAGCCAGCCGGAAGCCACCCGCCGCCCGGCCAAGTCTTTCGGGTCGCTTACGGCTCGCGGCGGTCCGGCCCGGGCCGGTCACCGCCCACCTAGCGTGAGGACGTGCGAATACTGATCACCGGTGGAGCCGGATTCATCGGCTCCCATGTCGCCGACCTCGCCGTGACGGCCGGACACGAGGTCGTGCTGCTGGACGCGCTGCTGCCCGAGGCACACGGCGACCGGGCCCCGGCCTGGTCGGCCCGGCACCCGCTGGTGGTGGCGGACGTCCGGGACCCGGACCGGCTGGCCGAGGCGCTACGCGGGGTCGACGCGGTCTGCCACCAGGCCGCCATGGTGGGCCACGGGCTCGACCCCGCCGACGCGCCGAGCTATGCCGGGCACAACGACCTGGGCACCGCCGTGCTGCTGGCCGCCATGCACGCCGCCGGGATCCGCCGGCTGGTGCTGGCCAGCTCGATGGTGGTCTACGGCGAGGGACGCTACCGGTGCGCCGAGCACGGGGTGGTGCCGCCGGCGCCGCGCCGCGCCGCCGACCTGGCCGCCGGCCGGTACGATCCCGGCTGCCCACGCTGCGGGAGGACGCTGGAGTCCGAGCTGGTACCCGAGGACGCGCCGCTGCGCCCGCACAGCACGTACGCGGCCAGCAAGCTGGCCCAGGAACACCTGGCCGGCGCCTGGGCCCGGCAGACCGAGGGTTCGGTCTGGGCGTTGCGCTACCACAACGTGTACGGGCCACGGATGCCCCGGGACACCCCGTACGCCGGGGTTGCCTCGATCTTCCGCTCCGAGCTGGCCGCCGGCCGGCCGCCCCGGGTGCTGGAGGACGGCCGGCAGCGCCGCGACTTCGTCCACGTCACCGACGTGGCCCGGGCCAACCTGCTGGCGCTGGGCGCCGACCGCCCGGCGGACGGCTTCGAGGCGGTCAACGTCTGCTCGGGCGAGCCGCACACCGTCGGTGAGCTGGCGGCGACCCTGGCCACCGCCATGGCCGGCCCGGCGCCCCGGGTGGTCGGCGGGGCCCGCCCGGCGGACGTGCGGCACGTCGTGGCCGATCCCGGCCGGGCGTCCCGGCGGCTCGGCTTCGTCGCCGAGGTGCCGTTCGCGACCGGGGTGGCGGCGTTCGCCACCGATCCGCTGCGCGAGCCGGCCCGGGTCAGGACACCGTCAGCAGCAGGTGGTTGACCGCCAGCGCGGTGAGTGCCTGCCCGGCCAGCCACCACCGGCGGCCGGGCCCGGGCAGCCGGCAGACCGCGACCAGCAACCAGACCGAGAACGGCAGCCAGATCCGTTCCACCTCGGCCTTGGACAGCCCGGACACGTCCGCGGCCAGCACGGCCAGCGCGGCGGCGAGCGGTAACCACGTCGTCGGCCCACCCTGGGCCGGCGCCCACGACCGGACCGACCAACCTCGGTCCGGCGCGCGTAGCCGGCCCAGGGCGGGACGCCGGGTCGAGGCCGGTCCGCCGGCCCGGTCCGCCGGGCGGAGCCCGCCGAGCACCCGGCGCAGCCCCGGTCCGACCGCCGGCCCGGCCGAGCAGACCAGCGCGGCCAGGTTCGCCCACACCCAGTAGCCGTACGGGCGGTCCGCCGCCCAGCCCTGGTCGTAGCGGACCGACACCAGCCGGTAGCCCTCCAGCCAGTCGAACCCGGCCAGCGTGAACGCCAGCACCACGACCAGCACGCCCGACGTGGCGAGCCCCAGCGACCAGCACCGGTCGGCGGTGAACAGCCTCCGCAGGCCACCGGCCCGATCCGGAATCGCCACCCGGTCCGGGGCCGCGCCCCGACCCGGGCTCGGGGGTCGCAGCGCGAGCACAGCCAGGGCGAGCGGCCCGACCAGCACGAAGCCGTACGACAGGTACAGGGCGAAGCCGAGCAGCAGCCCGCCGAGCCCGGCGACCCACCGGCGCGGCATGGCCAGCAGGGCCAGCCCGGCGGCCACCACGCCGGCGAAGACCCCGTCGGCCGAGGCGCCCACCCAGACCGCGCCGGGCAGCAGGACCAGGAACGGCAACGCGGTCCGGGCCGCCGCCTCGTCGCCGAGCGCCCGCAGCGCCACCGGCACCGACACCGCGACCGACGCCCCGACGAGCACGCAGAGCAGCGCGGCGGGTACGGCCCCGCCCAGGCCGACACGGTCGAGCCAGACGAAGATCAGTAAAGCGCCCGGCGGGTGCCCGGCGGTGTGCGTGGCCCAGGAGCCCGGCTGGAAATCGAGGATCCGGCCGGCGAACCCGGCGAGCATCGCCGGGATGTCGGTGACCTTCGGCACCTCCCACAGGTACTCCGCCTGCGGGGTGAGTCGCCGGGCCAGCCCGGTCGACCAGCCGTCGACCAGGGCGAGCGCCAGGGTCCAGGCCACCGCCGTGCCGTAGCCGGCGGCCAGCAGTGGGCGCCACGACGCGCGCCGGGCCAGCTCCGGACCCCACCGGACGACGGCGACGGCCAGCAGCAGCGCGGCCGGGGTACCCCAGCCGACGTGCGGGTGCCAGCTCGCGTACAGCGGGGCGGCGTCGGCGTGCAACTTGACCCCGCGCTGGTTGAGCAGCGCGCCCACCACGGCGGCGACGACCACGAGGCCGAGTTCGAGGCCCAGCACGACGAGGTCGGTTCGCCTGGCTGGGTTCCGCCGGACCCGCCCACTCTGGGCGGTCAGGCTTGATCCCGTCGTGGGCGGGTCCGGCGGAAC
>NZ_JBTIXF010000065.1:0-36725 GCF_055793945.1 Plantactinospora sp. A48
GGGAGGAGAGCCCACCCACTCTTAAAAAGAGCCGCCCCTTGTGCGCAAGGCGAACCCGGGGGTGAGCCAGGAATGGGGTGGTTGCGGATGCCGCCCCCCCCCCCCCCCGCGACGGCCTCGTCGACCGGATCGAGTCGCCACTGGTGCCGGTCGACGAGCAGGTCGGCCCGGAGCACATCACCGGCCGGTCCGGCCGGCAGCCGGGTCAGGGCGTCAGCCCACCGGCCGGCGCGTTGCAGTGCGCGGACCGCGTCACAGGCGGGTTCATTGAGGTACGGCGGTCGCGGGCTCACAATCGATCATTGTCCGCCGTGGACGCGGCACCGATCGTCCCGACGGGCAAGTTGCTCGAACCAGGCCAATCGGGCCATCGCCTGGCCGACCATCCTCATCCAGCCGGCGGCCGCGCCGGCCGGTCACCCATGACGGCCGTGGTCACCGTGGTCGCATCCGCTGTCGGGTTCACTGTCGGAAATGCGATTCATTGACGGCCCATCGGAGTTCCCGCCGATGGCTGAATGGACGCTCGAGTCCACCACGCCGGTCGGAATGGCGCGGTCCGGACGGCCAGAGATGACGCGGATCCGGTGGCCACCGGAATTGTTCAGCCCGGCTCGTCGTCCCGCTCGACGACACCGGACCGGCCGCCCTTTGTCCACTTAGGATCCATGAATCCGCTGTGGCCACGGACCTTGTGGGTCATCGCGATGGAAGCCGCCGGCAGCTCGCCGTATCCACCCGGGAGCGTGTCGAGTGCGGCCGGCGTGGATCCCAGGGTACGTTTCGTGGAACTTCCACGGCCCGTATGCAAATTGGGATCTGGCAATGGCTGGGCGGCGCTAGTATCGTGCCGACATTGTGCCGGCGGTTTTCGGCGGCCATCGTGGACCTTTCGGCTCCAACCCCTTCCGGCTGTGCCACCGCCATTGCCATTGATGGCGTCCCACCAGGGAGATCACCGTGCAGGACGACGATCCGGCCACGCGGCCGGCCTCCGAACCGCCCCGGTCTGCCGTACCGGTGGCTGGCGCTACCGACCCGGGCCTGACCGGCGGCGTGGACCCCGGCGGGACGGGTCCGGCCGAAGGTCGGTTCTCGCACCGGCCACCGGGCTATCCCAACGCGTTCGTCTGGCTGCGGGCGGGCATCGTGCGGGACTGGCGGGGGGCACTCGGGGCGTTCATCGCCACCTGGTTCTACCTGCCGGTCGCCCTGCTGTCGGCCGTGGCCAGCGCGATCGGACTGGGCGCCGCCGGCTTCTACGCCGGTGGGTTCGGCACCCCGAAGGTGCTGCCCCCCGAGCTGTTGGACGTACCGCTGGTCGGCACGCTGCTGGACACGTTCGTGGTCCGGTCCGGTGGGGTGCTGGGTGGCCTGGCCGGGGTGGGTGTCGGTTTCGTCGGCGGGTTCCTGGCGATCGTGATCCTGCCGTGGCGGGCGACGCTCGACGAGCCGGCGACGCTGATCACCGGCCTGGCCGGGGTGGTGGTGGCCGCGGCGCTGGTCGGGCTGCTCTACACGCTCTACCGGGTGCTGCTCGAGCCGTGGCTGCTCGGGGTCTCCGGCGCCCGCCGGCTGAGTCGACGAGAAGCCGCCACGCTGGTACCGGTGCTGCACGAGTGCGCGCGTGGGCTGGAGTTGCCGAGTGTGCCCCGGCTGCTCATCGAGGACCAGCCGCTCACCAACGCCCGGGCCTACTCCCGGCACATCGTGGTGACCACCGGGCTGCTGGCCGAGGGTCCGGACGAGATGGCGGCGCTACTCAGCCACGAACTCGTGCACTGGCGGACCGGGGACGAGGTGACCTCGGCCTTCCTGCGCGGCGTGGCGCTGCCGCTGTTCCTGGTGCACGCCGTGCCGACCTGGCTGATGCGCAGGTTCCCCCACCCGGGTACGAACTTCGTGGTCTTCCTGCTCTTCTGGCCGGTGCTGCTGACCATGAAGTACGTGGTGATGCCGTTCCACGCCCGGGATGTCCGGCAGGCCGAGTACCGGGCCGACCTGGGTGCCGTACTGACCGGGCACCTGACCGGTCTGCGGTCCATCCTGGAGGACCGGAAGGCGTTCGAGATCGGCCGCAGCGGCTGGGACGAGGCGGTCTGCGCCACCCATCCGCCGAACGAGCTGCGGCTCGACCGGCTGGAGGAGATCGAGCTGGCGGCGGAGGACGTACCGGACGAGGCGACGGTGCCGGCGGGCGTCACCGGGTCCGGTACCGCGGAGGGCGGATCGGAGCCCAGCCTGGCCGACCTGTTCGGCGGGCCGAGCACCTTCGGCTCCCGCCGGTCCTGGCTGATCGCGTCGGCCGCGGTGCTGGCCTGCTGCGCCGTCTCGTCGATGCTCGGCGTGGTGCAGTGGACGTTCTTCCAGCCCGCCGACGCGGTGCACGGGTACTTCTCGGCCCTGGCCGACCATGACGGCCAGGCGGCGCTCGATCGGCTGGACGCCGACCAGCGGGCGTCGCTCGGCGCCGAGCCGTACCTCGTCCGGCTGGTCAAGTCCAAGGACTACCAGCCGCCCACCGACGTCTCGGTGCGCCAGGTGGACCGGGACGACGACCGGGCCACCGCGGTCGTGACGTACAAGTTGGCCGGTACGCCGGTGGAGCAGCGGGTGACGCTGCGCCGCGACGCCGAGACCACGATGGGGTTGTTCCACGGTTGGCACCTCGCCGACGGGTTGGGCAACCTGAGCTTCGCCGGTGGCCAGGTGGCAGACCAGACGGACGATCAACCACCACCCCAGGTCCAACTGAACGGCGTCCAGGTGTCGCTGCCGGAGGGCGCCACCGTGGTCGTCCCACCCGGCGGGTACGTGCTGGCCGGTACCGCCAACCCGCTGAGCGAGATGGCGCCCCGGACGGTGTTCGCCAACTTCGCCAGCAACGGTGGGCAGATCGACCTGAGCCCCACCCTCCGCGAGGACGCGCGGGCCAAGGCGGATGACGCGATCAAGCGGTACCTCGACGGATGCGCCGCGCAGCGGGTGGCGGCACCGGCCGGCTGCCCGTTCAGCTACTCCTACTACGGCGAGAACCCGCAGCAGATCAGCTGGAAGATCACCAAATACCCGCAGGCCGTCGTCGAGCTGGTCAACCCCGCCACCGCCCGGGTGTCCACCCCGAACGACGCCCAGGGAGTCGCGCGGGTGACCGGCCGGAGCGCCCAGCTCTACGGGGGTACGCCGTTCCAGGACCAGTCCGACTTCTCCGTCAACGGCACGATCACCGTCGTCGGCGACGACCTGACCTTCCAGCCCAACGAATGATCCGGGAGAGCACCATGACCGGCACCGCCACACCCGGGAACATCCGGCCGGGGAGGCAGCCCGTACGCCTCGTCATCACCGCGCCCGGACAGCCCGGCCGGACGTCGTTGATCGACTGGCTCCACCAGCGGCCCGAGTTCCGGACCTCGGTCCGGGACACGGGGCGGCGGACCGGCGGGCGGGCCGGGTTCAGCGACGCGGTGATCATCGCGGTGGTGGCCGAGAGCCTGCTGCCGGGGCTGTTCGACCTGCTGAAGACCTGGTTGGCCGGACAACGGTCCGAGACCAGCATCCGGATGCGGGTGGGTGACTCGGAGCTGGAGGTGCAGGTCACCGGCCGTACGGATCC
This sequence comes from Plantactinospora sp. A48, assembly GCF_055793945.1. NCBI lineage: Bacteria > Bacillati > Actinomycetota > Actinomycetes > Micromonosporales > Micromonosporaceae > Plantactinospora > Plantactinospora sp. A48. The sequence continues at coordinate 3,617 of NZ_JBTIXF010000065.1, forward strand.
ACTTCGGCTGCTGGCGGAGGTGCGGCGTGGCCTCGACCACGTGGTCACGCCGCCGGGCGGTCGCACCGACCCCGGTATCGGTTCGGGTCCCGATACCGGCGCGGGCGTCGGTCCCGGCCAGGGAGAGTCTCCCCGGCCGGGACCGGCGTCCTGAACCCACCGGCCGGGCCGCCGTCGGCTCGGCCGCCGGCATGGCCACCACCGACCCGGCTGCCGCCGGCCAGGCCGCCGGCACCACAGGTCAGCCGCCGGCACCACAGGTCAGTCGGCGGCAGGCACCACAGGTCAGCCGGCGGTCCACTCGGTGGCCAGCAGGGACCAGACCTGGGTGTCCTGTCGGCGACCCGCGTACGGGAACGCCTCCCGCAGCGTGCCGTCCAGGGTCATCCCGAGCCGCCGGGCGACGTTGCCGCTGCGCACGTTCGCCGGCGAGGTGTGCCACTCCACCCGGTGCAGGCCGCGCTCCCGGAAGACCCAGTCCAGCAGCCGCCGGGCGGCCATGGTGACCAGCCCGTGACCCTCGCCGGCCGGTTCGAGCCAGCAGCCCAGCTCACAACCGCCGTTCGCCGCGTCGAACCGGAACAGCATCAGGCCACCGACCAGGGTGCCGTCGAGCCAGAGGCCGAAGATCCGGCCGGTGTCCCGGGCCTGCATGTCCGCGTACCGCTGGAGGGTTGCCCGCGCCGACTCCAGGTCGGTGCTGAAGCTGGCCCACGGGATCCACGGATCGACGGTCTCCCGGGCCCGCTCGATGTTGGCGAAGAACTCCTCGGCCTGCCACGGTTCGAGCGGGCGCAGTTGCGCGTTCTCGGTGAGCTGGACGGCGTACATCTGGGCTCCCTCCGGTGCCGATCACGCCGAGGACCCTAGGCGACCCGGTGTGTCGCGGACGACCGGGTTCCGGCGTCCCCACCACCGGGGCGCCGCCGGGGTCCGGCGGAGGCGGGCGCCGGTCCAGCGGTCCCAGCTCCGCTCGCCGAGCAGGGCCAGGGCGGCCGGCAACAGCACCCCGCGTACGACGGTGGCGTCGATGGTCACGGCGACGGCCATGCCCACCCCGAGCATCTTGTACTCGATGGCGCTCAGCGTGACGAAGACCGAGAAGACCACGGTCATGATGACGGCCGCGCTGCTCACCACCCCGGCGCTGCGGCCGACGCCGTCCACGATCGCAGCCCGAACGACGGTGGCCGAGCCGCCGGTCCGATCGGTGCGGGCTGATCCGGCGACCCGATCGGTGGTGGCCGGGTCGGCGGTCCGGCCGGCCCGCGCGGCGGCCCACCGTTCGCGGATGCGGCTGAGCACGAAGATGTGATAGTCCATGCTCAGCCCGAACAGCAGCACGAACATGAACAGCGGCAGCCAGTCGACTATCCCGCCGTAGCCGCGGAAGCCCAGCGCCGAGCCACCGTGCCCGTCCTGGAAGACCCAGGTCAGCACCCCGTACGCGGCGCCGAGTGACAACAGGTTGAGCACGATCGACACCACCGGGATCGCCACGGACCGGAACGCCACCGCCAGCAGGATGAACGCCAGCACCAGCACGGCGACGAGCACCGCCGGCATCCGGTCGCGGACCCGCCCGGTGAAGTCGTACGCGAAGGCGGTGCGGCCGGCGACCGCGTAGTCCACCCCGTCCAGCCCACCCAACGCTTCCGGGAGCGTCCGCTCACGCAGCTGGCGCAGGGCCCGGTCGCTTGTCGCGTCGGTACCCGAGCCGGCCAGCGGAACCCGGACCACCAGGGCCCGGTCCACCGGCACCACGGTGATGGGCCCGCCGCTGTCCGCCCGGTGCCGCAACTCGGCGACGGCCTGCCGGACCTCGGCACTGGCCACCTCGCCACCGTCCGGGCGCCAGATCACCACCCGCGCCGGGGTGGCCGCGCCGGGGAACGCCTCGTTCATCCGGATCGCGGCGTCGACGGTGGGCACGGTGCGGGGCAGGCTGTCGGTCGGCGCCGCGTCCTGGAGCCGCATCCCGAGCGCGGGCAGCGCGAGCACCACCAGCGCCAGCGCCGCCGTACCGCCGGTCAGCGCCGGTCGTCGGACCACCTGGCGGGCGATCCCCGACCACAGCCGTGAGGGTCGGGCCGCGGTGCGCCGCCGGCCCAGCCAGGGGATCCGGCCGCGGTCCACCCACGGGCCGAGCAGGCTCAGCACGGCGGGCAGCGCGGTCACCGAGCCGACCATCGCCATGCCGACCACCAGGACCGCGCCGGCGGTCAGCCCCTTGAAGTTGTCGATGCCGGTCAGCAGCAGGCCGGTCAGGCAGATCATCACGGTCAGCCCGGAGACCACCACGGCGTGCCCGGAGGTACGGGCGGCGGTGCGCACCGCCGTGCTGACGTGCTGGCCCGCCGCCCGTTCCTCCCGGACCCGCCGCAGGTAGAACAGCGAGTAGTCGATGCCGACGGCCACCCCGATGAGCAGCACCATCGAGGAACTGGCGCTGTTCACCGGGACCCACCGGGCGAGCACCGTGAGCAGTCCGAACGTGCCGGCCACGGTGGTCAGCGCGAGCAGCAGCGGGAGTCCGGCCGCCACCAGCGAGCCGAACACCACGACCAGGATGAGCGCGCTGAGCGGCAGCGAGATTCGTTCCGCGCGGCCGAAGTCGTCACTGACGCCCCGGTCCACGGCCTGGGCCAGGCTGCGGTCGCCGGCCTGGGCGACGCGGACCCCTGGATGCCGTCCGGCGACGCCCGCGACGGCGGCGACCGCCCGCTCGTAGTTCCGGACCGTCCGTTCGTCGACGCCGAGTCGGAAGGTGACCAGCAGGGATCGGCCATCCGGGGACCGGAGCCGGTCCCCGCCGGCCTCGAACGGGGAGCCGACCTCGGTGACGCCGTCGCTGCGGCGCAGTTGCGTGACGAGGTCCGTGACGGTGGCGCCGATCGTCGGGTCGTCGGCCACGGCGGGCGCCGCTGGGTCGCGGGACTGGACCAGGACACTCTCCTGGACCGGCTCGTAACCGCGCTGGTCCCGCAGCGCCAGCTGGGCGCGACCGGAGTCGCCCGGGTCGGTGGCCCGGGCGTCGTCGCCGGGTAGCGCGGCGCTGGTCAGGATCGCCACGGCGATCAGGGCGAGCCATCCGGCGAGGGCCAGCGCCCGGTGCCGCACGGACCAGCCGACGATCCGCTCCAGCAGCGGCGGCCGGACCGGCGTCTGACCGTCGCCTGACGAGGCCGAGCTGCCGGTGCCGTGGTTGGTTGGGCCGGAGCTGCCGGGAACGTCGTCGGCTGGGCCGGAGCTGCCGGCGCCGTGGCCGGTTGGGCCGGAGCTGCCGGGAACGTCGTCGGCTGGGGTTGGTGGGAGGGTCGGGCCCGGCGGATGCAGACCCGATTTGCCGGTACGCGGCATGGCGTGCTGTCCTTTCGGTGGGAGAGCGAAGCGAGCAGAACCCGTCCCGGGTGGGACGGGGCGATACCTCTTCCACGCCCGGGTCGGCGAGCGGCCACTCGCCGGCCCGGGCACCACGTCACTCGACCTGTCGCAGGGTTCGCTCGATCGAGCCGAGCCGGGTCCGCAGGTCGGCGAGATGCTCGTCGAGGGCGGCCAGGCGGCGTTCGGTGGCCGCCCCGGTCTCGGTCGACGTCTCGGCCAGCCGGCGGTACTCGGCCTCCCGGGCCAACGCGGCCCTGGCTCGCAGCGTGGTGGCGACCTGCACGATCGTCACGCTGATCACCGTGGTGAGCAGGGCGAAGATGCCGACGGCGCCGGCCACCTCCGCCCAGGCGTGCCCGCTCATGATCCTGATTCCTCCTCGTCGCCCGGCTCCGCCGTCGGGGTGACGGTGAGCGTCCGTGCCGCGTCCGCGACGGCGCGCGGTGTGATCGTGTAGGCGAACGGGGTCACCTCGTAGAACTTCATGGCCTTCCCGTCCTCGGACAGTTCCAATGTGGCCGAAACCAGGCCGGCCGCCTGGAGCTTGCGCAGGTGGACCTGGAGCAGCGGCCGGCTGATGCCGAGTCGACGGGCCAGCTCGCTGACGTAGCCGCGTCGCTCGACCAGCGCCGCCACCACCCGTACCCGGTGCGGGTTCGCCAGCGTGGCGAAGACCCGGATCAGGTCGTCGCCGCTCGGTGGATCCGCCGTCATAACCAAATCCTGCACATGCCAAGGAAAGTTAGCACATGCATATTCGATCGTGTAATTGTTGTTCGCGGTGGTCCCGCGCCGAGCGGCTGCTAGCCTCGCCGGTCATGATCGAGAGCGTGTACGTCGGCGACGCGGGGGTGGACGCGCCCGCCGACCACGGCTGGTTGCTGGGCCACTTCAGGCCGCCCGGCGATCCACGGCACAGCGACGAGGTCGAGATCAAGTGGGGGATGCACCCGATCGGGGAACGGCGCGCCGCCTGGGTCGCCGGCGAGACGCGGCGGGCCCTGCTGATCCTGATCAGCGGCCGGTTCCGGATGGAGTTCCCGGGCCGCGACGTGGTGCTGGCCAAGCCCGGCGAGTACGTGGTCTGGGGGCGTGGCGTCGACCACTCCTGGTACGCCGAGGAGGAATCGGTGGTGCTGACCGTGCGCTGGCCGTCCGTACCCGGTTACAAGGTGCGACCCTGATCAACTGACCGGCCGTCGCGGCCGGGGCTCGACGCCGCGGCACCGAACCCCGATCCGCGCCCGGAAACCCCGGGTCTCGGGCCCTAGCAGACCCGGGTGACGCCCTCGGCGGCGATCCGGCCGGGCAGGGCCGCGGGATCGAGGTTCGCGCAGAGCACCACCGACGCGCCCACCGACAGCGGCGCCAGCAGCCAGAACACCGGGTGGTCGCGTTCGGCGGCGTCCATCAGCACCCGGTCGCCACGGCACAGGTCCTGGTTCGCCGCGACCCCGGCGGCCAGCGCACCCCACTCACGGAAACTGGTGCCGTCCACGCTGGCCGGATCGTCCCGGCGCGGCCGCGCCGCGGAACCACGCCGCCGACTCCCGCCGCCGCGACCGCCATCGCTCCCACCGGCGCCCGGCCCGTCGGGCCGGTCGGCGTACCGGGCCAGTTCGGACAGGAACTCAAGGTATCCGGCCGGTGTCTCCCGACCGGGCGTGGCGGGCGTCAGGTCGAGCCGGAACCGGTGCCGGGCGGCCGGCACGTTCTCCAGCCAGTCCTCCAGGCGGTGCCGGGCCACGAACACCGCGTCCAGTGGCTCGTCGACGCCGGGACCCGGTTCCGACAGCCCGGCCGTCCGCGCCGACCGGTAGGACAGGGCCACCCCGGCCGACCAGGCACCCAGCAGCACGATGGCGGTCTGCCAGTGCGGCGGCAGCAGCACGGCGGCCCGATCACCCGGTCCGAGGTCACAGCCATCGGTCAACAGCGCGGCGCAGCGACCGGCCCAGTCACCCAACTCGGTGGCGGACAGCTCGGTTCGTTCGCCCGTGGCGTCGTCGTAGAACGTCAGCAGCGGCCGTCCGGGTGGTCCGGCCAACAGTTCGGCAGGGTGTTCGACGGCCAGCGCATCCATGCCCGACACCCTACCGGCCGGCTGTCCAGAGCCCGGAACTGACGGATTTCGGACGGTCCCGGTGTCGCCACGAGACCTTGCGACCGGTCCGCGCCGGTCGGCAGAATCGCCGGGATCCAGCAACCTGATCGGCGGGTGGTGCGCCATGTGGGTCGAGCTGCCGACCCGGCGCGTGGTGCGGCTGACCGGAACCTCCGCCGAGGCGCTGGCCGTCGCGGCGGACCCGCTGCCCGAGGCCGCCCCGGCGATCGCGCGATACCGTACCGGGCTCACCGAGCCGTCGGCCGCGGCGCTGGTCGCCGCCGTGCTGGCCGGACTGCACACCGCCGTGCTCGATCTGTACCCGGCCTGGCTGCCCGAGGCCACCGGGATCGAGCCGGGCGGTGTGGGAGCGACCGCGGTCCGGGCCCTGGCCGCCCGGCTGGCCGCCGGCAGCGCCCACTTCGGGCCGTTCCTGGCCGACCTCGCCGTCGCCGCGCTGCACGGCGACCGGCGGCCACCCGCCCGGTTCGCGCCCGAGGTGCGGGCCGCCGGACTCGCCCGGACCCTGGCCGCGAGCTACCGCCGGGACGCGGTGGCGCTGCTGGTGGACGTACCGCCCGGGCTGGACGGTGCCCGCGAGACGATGCTGGTGACCGGCGCGGAGTGGCTGGCCCGGCACGGCGGCTTCGGGGTCTGGCTGACCGGCGCACCGTTGGCCGTGGTGGACCGGGTGCCGACGGTCCGGGTACGGCTGCCCGCCGGGCTGCCGGTCCCCGACCCCGGGTCATCTCGGGGCCCCGGGGTGGCGCGGGAGCCGGGGCACGGGCCCGGAGACCTGTCGAAGGCGTCGCTGGACTATCCCGCGCCGGCCGGCCGGCCCCACCCGGCCAGCCGCGCCGAGCGGACCCTGGAGGCCGCGCTGAGCCGCCACCCCTGGGCGGCGGACCGGGCCTGGAACCGGACCTACCACCCGGATCCGCTGGCCAACCCGGTACGGGTCGACCTGCTGTGGGCGGCGGAACGCTGCGTCGTGGAGATCGACGGTCCCGAGCACCGGGAGGCGGTCCGGTTCGCGGCCGACCGGCAGCGCGACGTTCGACTGCAACTGGCCGGGTTCACCGTGCTGCGCTTCACCAACGACCAGGTCATCGACGACGTGACAGCGGTGGTCGGGCAGATAGCGAGCTGCCTGCGGGCCCGCCGCCCGGACCGGCCCACCCAGGGAGAAGGATGACGACATGGCGGACGAGAAGCTGACCAACGTCGAGATGGCAGTCCTGCTGGTGCTGATGGCCGAGGCCGGTGAGGTGCCCAATGTGGAGCTCAAGAGCCGGTTCGGGTTCGAACTCAAGGCGGCCAACCGCCGCCGGTTGACGGACCTGAAGCTCATCTCCAGCCGGACCGAGCGGCGCCGGTTGCTGCTCGCGCTGGAGGATCGCGGCTGGCGCCGGTGCCGCGACGAGCTGGGCGCGGCCACCCCGGTCCGGCCGGGGCCGCTGGGCGGGGCGCTCTACGCGGTGCTCGCCGGGCTGCACCGGCACATGGACCGCGCCGGCTTCGGCCTCGGCGAAGTCTTCCAGCCGTACGACGAGCCGAGCGCGAGCCCGACGCCGGCCGCCGGATCGGTGCCCGGCCAGCGGGCGGCGGACCCGGTGGACGGTGCCGCGGGCCGGGCCGACCTTGCGGTCCCGGCGGGCGTGGTGGACGACGCGGCGGGCCCGGCGGACGGCGCCGGGCTGGAGGAACGGATCCGTGCCGCCTACCGGAGGCTGGCCGGCGCCCCCGGTGACTGGGTGAGCCTGCGCCGGCTGCGGCCCCTGCTCGGTGACGTCGACCGGTCCACGGTGGACGCCGCCCTGCGCCGGATGGACCGGTCGCCCGAGGTCAACCTGATCCCCGAGGCCAACCAGAAGACGCTGTCGGACGCGGACCGGCAGGCCGCCGTGAGCATCGGGGACCGGGACAACCATCTGTTGGCGATCGGAGCGTGATGACCGAGGAGGATCGAAAGGCACTCGCGGCGATCCGACTGCACTGGGCGCCCACCGCCGACGACGTCTGGCAACCGGCGCCGTACCACGTACCCGAACTGCACGCGCGGATCGTCGACACCGTACTGGCCGGGGTCGCGGACGCGCGGGCCAGCGCCGGACCGAGCCCGCTGGGGGTGGTGCTGCGGGGCCAGGGCGGCGCCGGCAAGACCCACGTGCTCGGCGCGGTACGCGCCCAGGTGTGTCGCGAGGGCGGGTACTTCTTCCTGGTCGGGCTGCTGGACGCGGACGACTTCTGGCCGGCCGTGGTGGTGGCGATGCGCGAGGGGCTGGCCCGGCCGGCCGAGGACGACGCCAGCCAGCTCCACCTCTTCCTGCGCCGGCTCACCTCGGCGGTGGGGGCGCCCCGCACGGTGCGCCGGGCGGTCGCCGGTGACCGGGAGCTGGACCCGGAACTGCTGGAGACGTTCGTCGTACACCTGCGCCGGCACGATCCGCTGGTCGGGCGCGAATGCCAGGACACCGCGCGGGCGCTGGCCCTGCTCGCCACCGAGGACCTGGGGCTTCAGGACATCGGGTACGCCTACCTGCTGTCGGCTGACGTGGACGAGACGGACCCACGGACGCGGTGGGGATTCCGTACCGGCGTGCGGTCGGCCCAGGAGATCGTCCGGGACATCTCCCGGCTGCTGGCGCTCACCGGGCCCACCGTGATCGCGGTGGACCAGATCGACACCCTGCTGGCTCAGTCGCCCCGATCCGGCGACACGGGACTCGCCGGCCCGGTGACCGAGTCGCTCCTGCTCGACCGGGTCGCGCACGGCCTGATGTCGCTGCGCGAGTTGACCCGCCGCACGGTGACCGTGGTGGCCTGCCTGCCGGGCACCTGGGTGTTGATCGAGGAACGGGCCACCAACACGGTTCCGGACCGGTTCCGGATGGCACCGACGCTGGCCCGGATCCCCACCGCCGAGATCGGCCACGATCTGGTGGCCCGGCGATTCGCCTGGCACCTCGCCGAGGTCGGTGTGGTGCCGCCCTACCCGACCTGGCCGGTGCGGCGTGCCGCCTTCACCGACGCGCCCGAGTTCACCCCCCGTGAGCTGCTGCGCCGGATCGACGCGCACATCCAGCACTGCCTGCTGGTCGACCAGGTCATCGAGCTGGACCGGCTGAGCACGACGACCGGGTCCGCCGCCCCGGAGTCGGGAACCTCCGCCGGTCCGGCGGGCGAGGACACCAGCCCGGCCCCCGGCGCCACTGTCAGTTCCGGCGTTGGCCCGGCTCTCGGGTCCGTTGCCGGGCCGGTGGTCGGGTCCGGCGCCGGCTCGGTGGTCGGGTCCGGTGCCGGCTCGGACGCGGACCTGGCGGCGCTGGACCGGCGGTTCGCCGAACTGCGCCGGGCCGCCGACGGCAGCGCCGCCCTGGCCGCCGCCACCGAGGACGCCGTCATGCCGGCGCTGCTGGCGGCCGGGTTGACCGCGTGGATCCGGGAACGTGCCGGTTCTGGCGCCCGGTTCAGCCAGGATCGGATCCCTTCCGGCCGCCCGGTCCTGCACGCACGGCTACGCGAGAAGCTGGACGAGACCGTCGAGGACGAGGCGCACTGGTCGTTCCGGGCGATCGCCGCGGACAACGCCATCGCCGCGCTCACCCGACTGCGGGCCGCCGCCACCATGGCCGGCCTGGCGGCCGGGGTACCGAAGCGCAAGCTGGTCGTCCTGCGTGGGAAGCCCTGGTCAAAGGGCCCGAAGACGCGGGCGGCGGTCGACGAGTTCCGGCGGGCCGGCGGGCGCGTGCTGCCGGTGTCCCAGGCCGACCTGACCATCCTCGCCGCGCTGCGGCGGCTGCTGGCCGACGATCCGCCGCACCTCGCCGCCTGGCTCGTCGCCCGGCGCCCGACAACCGGTGTCGAGCTGTTCCGCCAGACCCTTCCGGGCGACGCCCTGGACGATCCGGCCGCGCCGCCGGCAACCGCGACACCGCCGACCACCGCGACGTCGTCACCGGCCACGGCGCCGGCCACCGCGACGTCGCCGCCGGCCACCGTGACACCGCCGCCGGCCGCCGTCCCGGTGTCGCCGGCCAGCCCGGTGGAGCCGTCAGCCGCCGTGCCACCGTCGGGCCTGGCGCCGTCGGACACAGCGGTGCTGGGCACGGTGGTGCCGACGGCCGGGCCGGTGGTGCCGGCCGCCGAGGCCGACGCGCGGAACACCGCGCCGGACATCCCGGTCGGACACCGGGTCGGCGGATCCGGACCGGTCCGGATCGAGCTGGAGGAACTGCGGAAACACGCGGTGATCTTCGCGGGCTCCGGTTCCGGCAAGACGGTGCTGATCCGCCGGTTGGTCGAGGAGTGCGCGTTGCGTGGGGTGTCGGCCATCGTGCTGGACCCCAACAACGACCTGTCCCGGTTGGGTGACCCGTGGCCCGAGCCGCCCGAGCGGTGGTCGCGCGGGGACGCCGAGCTGGCCCGCGACTACCTGGCCAACACCGACGTGGTGGTCTGGACCCCGCGCCGGGGTTCCGGGCGTCCGTTGAGCTTCCAGCCGTTGCCCGACTTCGCCAGTGTCCGGGACGACCCCGACGAGTTCGGCGAGGCGGTCGAGGCCGCCGTCGCGGCGCTGGCGCCACGGGCCCGCGTCGACGGCCGTACCAACCGGGCTCAGCTCGCCCAGGCGGTGCTGCGGCGGGCGCTGATCTGGTACGGCCGTCGGGGCGGCAGCTCGCTGTCCGGCTTCGTCGGGCTGCTGGCGGCGCTGCCCGACGGGGTGAGCGAGCTGGACAACTCGGAACGGATCGCGGCCGATCTCGGGCAGGCGCTGACCGCCGCGATGGTCAACGACCCGCTGTTCGGCGGCGAGGGCGCCCCGGTGGATCCCGGGCTGCTGCTCACCCCGCCGCCGGGCAAGCGGGCCCGGGTCTCGGTGATCAGCCTCATCGGTCTGCCCGGTGAGGACCAGCGGCAGGGCTTCGTCAACCAGTTGCAGATGGCGCTGTTCGCGTGGATCAAGCGGCATCCCGCCGGGGACCGTCCGCTGGGCGGGCTGTTCGTGATGGACGAGGCGCAGACCCTCGCGCCGTCGGGCGCGCTGACGGCATGTACCCAGAGCAGCCTGGCGCTGGCCGCGCAGGCCCGCAAGTACGGTCTCGGGTTGGTCTTCGCCACCCAGGCACCCAAGGGGCTGCACAACCGGATCGCCGGAAACGCGGCCACCCAGTTCTTCGGACTGCTGAACGCGTCCGCGCAGATCCAGGCGGCCAAGGAGATGGCGCGGGCCCGGGGCAGTGCGGTCGACGACATCGCCCGGTTGGGCACCGGGGAGTTCTATCTGACCGTCGGGGGTGCCGAGTTCGAGAAGATCAGGGCACCGCTGTGCCTGACGTACCACCCGCGCAGCCCGCTGACCGCCGAGGAGGTGCTGGACCGGGCCCGCCGGTAGGACGGGGCCCATGCCGCACCGCCGGTGGTGCGGTCAAGGGCCGGCGGGCGGCGGGCGCGTTGTGGCGGGGCGGTGGTGGTGATCAGAGGTGCTGGCGCCGCCAGCGGTTGGTCGCGGCCTCCACCGCCTGCTGCTCGTGCAGCGCGGACTCCCGCACCCGGGTCCGGTCCGCCGTGCCGCCGAACCGGTAGACCAGGGTCAGGCACACGCAGATTCCGGTCAGCAGGCCCAGCGCCCCCAGCACCGGCAGCCCGGCCACCGGTCCGGCCAGGCCGGCGAGCAGCGCCGCCGTGCCGATCGAGGCGTACCGGAACTGGCCGAAGGTGCGCCACGCGATGGCCGCGGTGCTCAGCAGGTACAGCGCGACCCCGGCGTACGGCACCGCGACCTCGACGGTGTACGGCTGCGACCGGCCCGCCGCGGCCTCCACGCCGATCAACAGCCTGAGCCCGAGCCCGGTGCCGATCACCCCACCGATCAGCGGCAGGTGCAGGTAGGTGTAGACGTCCCGGACCAGCGGGACCCGCCGGGCGTCCCGGATGCCGTGCACGGCCTGTTCCACCGAACCGGCCAGGGTGTCGAAGTAGAGCCACCAGAGCATGGCGACCAGCACGACGCCCAGCCCGGCGGTGACGACCACCCGCCACGTGAGGACCACCTGCGGGCTCCGCCCGGCACCGACGCCGAGGGACACCAGCGACTCGCCGAGGGCGATCAGGACGACCTGGGCGTGCCGTTCCGCCCAGTGCCCGGCCGAGATCACCGTGAGGCCCGCGTACGGCAGGGTGAACCCGGCGACGTACTCGATGAGCAGCGCCGCGAGCCACAGCGCGAGGCGGATCCGGGTGGCGTGTTGACCATCGGCGACCGTCTGCGGTACCAGCCCGGCCGCCATGATCAGCGCGGCCGTGACCAGGCCGGGTCCGAGGAAGGCCCAGATCCGCCAGCTGATCCGGGCCGCGGTGCCGGGCACCAGCCAGTACGTGATCGTGGTGATCACCCGGACGCCGAGGTAGCAGGCCGCGAACACGGCCGGCCCGGGTAGTCCCCCCGGCCGGTCCAGGAACGCCTCCGGGATCGACAGCGCGAGCACGAAGGCGAAGATCATCGTTATCACGCCGATCATCGGTACCGCTCCGTGATCGGCCCGGACCGCGTTGCCGAGATTCGCGAAGCTGCTCCAGGACCGCCACAGCAGGGCCAGCACGAGGGCACCGGCCAGCAGCGTGCCAGCGGTCACCCGGTGGGAGAGCGTGGTCGCGAGGTTGATGAACGCGAAGACGAAGACGAGGTCGTGGAAGAGTTCCAACCGGGTCACCCGGGAACCGGGCGCGCTCGGCACGAACAACCGGAACCGGAGGCTCCCGGCGTCGACGCGGGAACGTTCCCCCGCGCCCGGTTCCTGGCCCCTGCCCATCGGCCCAGTCTTCCGGTCGGCCACGCCGTCGCGCGGGTGGTTACCGATACCGATCGGCCGACCGGGGCGCCCCGGGAACACCGGGACCCACCCTCGGAAACCCGCCCCGCCGGACGGTCGGGGCATGACACCCTCGACGCGGGGGACTGGCGGATCCCGTGGGGTTCGAGACACGCGGGCGGTCGAGGGGGTGCCATGGCGGACGTGCCGGAGGTCGACTACGCGCTGGACACGTACGAGTGCATCGTCTTCTACCCCGGGCCCGCCGGTCGGGTGCTGAAGCCCGAGACCGCCCGCCGGATCCAGGCCGAGCACGCGGCGTACCTGCAGAAGCTGCATGATCGCGGGGTGATCCTGGTGGCCGGCGCGGTTGACGGCAGGGCCCGCAACCCCGACCCGCCGTGCGGCTTCGGGCTGTGCCGCACGGGTTCGGTGGACGACGTGCGGCTGCTGGTCGAGGCCGACCCCGGCGTGCAGGCCGGGCTGTACCGGGTCGACGTGCTGACGTTCCTGTCGCCGGCGGGCTCGCTGACCTTCCCGCAGGCGGCCGACCAGGCGTTCCCGGGTGGCGCCGACGAGTTCTGACGCCCGGTCCCGCGTCCGGCGCCGGCCGCTGCGGCCCCGCGTCCGGCGCCGGAACGCCCGGTCCCGCGCTTCGGCGCCAGCCGTTCCGGCTCCGCTTCCGGAAAGCCCGGCCGGGCGCTCGGGTGCGGTCCCGTGCGCCGGGCGGTAGTCGTCGCGAGTACGCTTCGCGAAGTGCGGTCGTCGTTGCCCGCAGCACCCATCCGCCGGCGTGGCCAACCGCCGGTCACACCACACGGAGCGTTGTCCGGTGTTGGGCAGTTGTTCCGAATTTTGACAGGGGTCGGCCGGCGGGCCGATCCGGGGGAGAGACTAGCCTCATGGGCGTGACACGCCGCGCGAAGATCGTCTGCACGATGGGCCCCGCGACCTCCTCGTCGGAGCGGATCCGTGGCCTCGTCGAGGCAGGCATGGACGTGGCCCGGCTGAACTTCAGCCACGGGAGCCACGAGGATCACGAGAAGGTTTTCCACCTGGTACGCCGGGCCGCCGAGACCACCGGCCGGGCGGTCGCCGTACTGGCCGACCTGCAGGGCCCGAAGATCCGGCTGGGCCGGTTCGCCGACGGCCCGCACGAGTGGCGGACCGGCGACTCCGTGGTCATCACCAGCGATGACATCCTGGGCAGCAAGGAACGGGTGTCCTGCACCTACCGGAAGCTGCCCGAGGAGGTGAAGCCGGGCGACCGGCTGCTGATCGACGACGGAAAGGTCGCGGTCGAGGTCAGCACGGTGGTCGGCAACGACATCCGGTGCCTGGTCACCGAGGGCGGGCCGGTCTCCAACAACAAGGGCGTCTCGCTGCCGAACGTCGCCGTCAGCGTGCCGGCGATGTCGGAGAAGGACGCCGAGGACCTGCGGTTCGCCCTGCGGCTCGGTGCCGACCTGGTGGCGCTGTCGTTCGTCCGCAGCGCCGAGGACATCAAACTCGTCCACTCGATCATGGCTGAGTTGGACATCTACCGTCCGGTGCTGGCCAAGGTCGAGAAGCCGGAGGCCGTGGAGAACCTGGAGGCCATCGTGGCGGCCTTCGACGGGGTCATGGTGGCCCGTGGCGACCTGGGCGTCGAGATGCCGCTCGATCAGGTGCCGCTGGTCCAGAAGCGCGCCGTGCAGCTGTGCCGGGAGAACGCCAAGCCGGTGATCGTGGCCACCCAGATGCTCGACTCCATGATCGAGAACTCCCGGCCCACCCGGGCCGAGGCGTCGGATGTCGCGAACGCGGTGCTGGACGGCGCCGACGCCGTGATGCTCTCCGGGGAGACCAGCGTCGGGAAGTATCCGGTGCTCACCGTCAGCACCATGGCCAAGATCGTCACGACCACCGAGGCCGGCTCGATCGGCGTACCCCGGTTGCAGCACGACCCGCGTACCCACGGTGGCGCCCTGACCTCGGCGGCCTCGGCGATCGCCCGCAACATCGGCGCCAAGGCGCTGGTCGCGTTCTCGCAGACCGGCGACACCGTCCGGCGACTGTCCCGGCTGCACTGCGACCTGCCGCTGCTGGCCTTCACCCCGGTGCCGGAGGTACGCGACCAGCTTGCCCTGTGCTGGGGCGTCGAGACGTTCCTGATGCCGTTCGTGCAGCACACCGACGACATGTTCCGGCAGGTCGACCAGGCGCTGCTCGGCCTGGACCGGGCCACCCCCGGTGACTACGTGGTGATCGTGGCGGGCAGCCCGCCCGGCACCCCGGGCTCCACCAACACCCTGCGGGTGCACCAGCTCGGCTCGCTGGTCAACGCCAGCGACGCGCGGGGGCGCCGGTGACCGACGAGGTCCTCGTCGGTCAGGCGGCGGTGGACCAGTTGCTGGAGGTCCTCGACCTGGACCAGGTCGAGGAGATGACCTTCCGCGGCATGAGCCCGCCGGTGGGCCCGCAACGGGTGTACGGGGGACAGGTCGCCGGTCAGGCACTGGTCGCCGCCGGCCGGACGGTCGTGCCGGACCGGTTCGTGCACTCCCTGCACGGCTACTTCGTCCGGCCGGGTGACCCCGTGGAGCCGATCGAGTACCGGGTCGAGGATGTCCGGGACGGCAGGTCCTTCTCGGTACGCCGCTCGGTGGCGTTCCAGCACGACAAACCGATCTTCTTCATGTCCGCGTCGTTCCAGCGGACCGAGGAGGGGCTGGACCACCACGCGCCCACCCCGGCCGACGTGCCACCACCGGACGAGGTGCCGACGATGGCCGACCGGCTGGCCCGCTACCCCGAGCGGCTGGGCATCTGGGGGCAGATCCCCCGGCCCATCGATGTCCGTTATGTCGGGGAGCCCGGCTGGGTCCGTCCCGGCAGCCGGCCGGCCGACCCGTACCAGCGGGTGTGGATGCGGATCGACGGGAAGCTGCCCGACGACCCGCTGCTGCACGCGTGCGCCCTGACGTACGCCTCGGATCTGACCCTGCTCGACTCGGTGCTCTCGGTACACGGCGAGGTCTGGGGCCCCGGCGGTGTGGTCGGGGCCAGCCTCGACCACGCGCTGTGGTTCCACCGGCCGTTCCGGGCCGACGAGTGGTTCCTGTACGACTGCTGGAGCCCGTCGGCCTCCGGGGCGCGGGGCCTGGCCACCGGCCGGATGTTCACGGTCGACGGCCGGCAGATCGCCAGCGCCGTGCAGGAGGGCCTGCTCCGCCGGGTCGGCGGCTGACCAACGGGTCGCCGGTCCGCGAACCAGCCGCCACCCATCCGGAAAGCACCGGTCCGGTAGCCTGGCCCGCTGACCAATTCGGTAACCACTGGTCCGCCGCCCGGTCGGCGCTGCCGTCCGACTAGCCTGGTCCCGTGCGACTTTCCGCCCGGGTTGACTACGCGCTGCGCGCCGTTGCCGAACTCGCTGCCGCCATCGACCGTGACGTCACCAAGCAGCCCGCCCCCGTCGCGGGTGCTCGGACCGCTGGCGTCCGCCGACTGGTGACCGCTGAGCAGGTCGCCAAGGCGCAGGGCATTCCGCCCAAGTTCCTGGAGAGCATCCTGCTCCAGTTGCGCCGGGGCGGCATCGTGCAGGCCCAGCGCGGCCCGGAGGGGGGATACTCGCTGGCCCGGCCCGCCGAGCAGATCTCGCTGGCCGAGGTGATCCGGGTGATCGACGGGCCGCTGGCCAACGTCCGGGGGCAGCGCCCCGAGGAACTCGGCTACCAGGGCGCGGCGCGGGCGCTCCAGGAGGTCTGGATCGCGCTGCGGGCCAACGAACGGCAGATCCTGGAACTGGTCACCATCGCCGACGTGGCGGCGGGGGTCCTGCCGAAGCGGGTCACCGAGTTGACGGCCGACCCCGAAGCCTGGGTCTGACCGCCCCGCGTTCTTCCGGACCGCCGTGCCTGCCCGCCGACGGTCCATAATCTCCCGTCGTTGCTGACCGTCGCGGTTGCCCACCGCGATCCGGAAATACCGCCGCTCCGATGACAACGCGCCGACCGGTCCGACCCGACGTAGGGGCGAACACGGCGGTTGCGACCGGAGGGGCTGATGCGGGCAGATGCGATCGACGACGAGCGGACGGGACGACCCGGACGCCGAATACACCGAGTACGTACGGACGAAACTGCCGGACTGGCGGCGTACCGCCTTCCTGATGGCCGGCGACTGGCACCGTGGCGACGATGTCGTGCAACGGGTGCTCACCGAGCTGTACCGCACCTGGTCCCGGTCCCGGCGCGCGAACAACCTGGACGCGCTGGTCCGCACCATGCTCATCCGCCGGCTCATCGACGAACGCCGGCTCGGCTGGGCCCGGGTCCGACTGACCGGCCGACCGATCGAACCGCCGGCCGTGGCCGGCGTCGACCCCGCCGACCGGCTCGACCTGGTGGCCGCGCTGCGGGAGATCGCACCCCGGCAGCGCGCCGTGCTCGTCCTGCGCTACCTGCACGACCTGTCCGTCGAGGAGACGGCCAGCGCACTGGGCTGCACCCAGGGAACCGTGAAGAGCCACGCCTCAAGGGGCCTCACGGCGTTACGCCGGCTCCTTGAGCCGACCAGTCTGACAAGCTCGATCGAGCGGAGCTGACCATGATCGATGAAGACGAACTCACCCGACTGATGCACTTCGAAACGCCGACCGAGGCTCCGGTGACGGCCGCCCTCGACATTGGACGCGCCATGCGTGACGGCCGTCGGCAGCGCCGGATCCGGCACACCTCGGCCGCCGCGCTGCTGGCGCTCGTGGTCGTCGGCGGGACGGTCACCGTGCCGAACCTCTGGCCAGCCGACTCCGCGCCGATCGCCGGGCACGCCGGCGGATCAGCGGCCGACCGGTCCCGCATCCCCACCGCGCTGGAGAACATCGACCCGACCATCGCGTACGTCCGGTTCGGCTGGCGGCCGGCCGGCACCAGGCAGCTGCAGTACTGGGCCGGACTGGCCAATGACGGGCCTGATGTACGGCTGGTCGCCAGCGCCGGAGACCGCGACTCCAAAGGAATCCTCTCCGAATGGCGTGGCGTCGCGGTGCGCCTCTACCCCCGGGACGCGGCGCCGGCCGGCCCGAGGCGCCTCAACGCGAAGCGGGGTGACAAGCCGATCACGATCACCTCGACGGCCCCCGCCCCGGCGATCCGGGGGGTACCGGCGACGTTCGTCACCTACAGCGGGACGAAACTCGACGAGGTCTTCCTGCGCTGGCAGTACGCGCCCGGCGGCTGGGCGGAGGTCCGGGTCTCCGGACGGGAGAGCGGACCCGATGTCCGGGCCACCGCGGTGCGGGTCGCCCAGTCGCTGCGGCTCAGCACCACCGAACCGCTCGCCCTGCCCTGGCGCCTCAAGGAGGGGCCCGCCGGGCTACGGCTACGGCCGCTGTATGTCGATGTTATCGACATGCCCGGCTCATCCCGGCCGTGGGAGACGAGCATGACGTACACCGACCAGCCCGCCGGCGCCGACCCGGCCGCAGTGTCGGCCCGCCAGGCCGGCATCGGAATGGAGGCGCCCTCTACGCGCCCGAGGGACCGGGACATGGAATCCCCCATGATGGTGGACTGGCCTTCTGTCAGCTTCCCCCTTTCCGGCCCGCGATTGCTACTCATGGATACCGACGTGTACGGGGACAAGGTCTCTGTCGGTGAGACCACGGCCATGAGGGAGCGCATCAGCGCCAAGGATCTCTTCCAGCAGATCACCATGGTCGAGGACCCGGCCCGCTGGAGGCCCGCGCTGGTCGGCTGAACACGACGGCCCGTACCGGCGACCCGCGAGGCGGCTCGCCGGTACGGGCGCTCAGCGGTGCAGGCCGCCGGCCACCCGCTCGGCGATCAGCTCGAAGGACCGCACCCGGTCGGCCAGGTCGTACACCAGGGTGGTGAGCATCAGCTCGTCCGCGCCGGTCCGCGCCACCAGCTCGGCGAGCTGCCGGCCGACGGTCTCGGGCGAACCCATGGCCTGGCCCTCGCGGCGCTGCGCCACGAAGTCGCGTTCCAGCTCGGTGTACGGGTACGCGGCGGCCTCCTCCGGGCTGGCCATCGGCTGCGGGCGACCGGACCGTAGCCGCAGGAAGGACAGCGCGCTCGGCCCGGCCAGCCACTCGGCCCGCTCGTCGGTGTCGGCGCAGATCGCGCTCACCGCCACCATCGCGTACGGCCGTTCCAGCCACTTCGACGGCCGGAACGACTCGCGGTACAGCGCCAGCGCCGGCAGGGTGTTCGCGGCGCTGAAATGATGAGCGAACGAGAACGGCAGCCCCAGCAGGCCGGCCAGTTGCGCGCTGAACCCGCTGGAACCGAGCAGCCACACCGTGGGCTTGTCACCCCGCCCGGGGGTCGCGCTGATCGGCCCGGGCCGTTCGCCGGTGAAGTAGTTGAGCAGGTCGTCGAGTTCGCGCGGGAACCCCTCGGCGGACAGCCCCTCCATGGTCCGGCGCAGCGCCAGCGCGGTGACCTGGTCCGTTCCGGGGGCCCGGCCGATGCCCAGGTCCACCCGACCCGGGTGCAGCGCCTCCAGGGTGCCGAACTGCTCGGCCACCACCAGCGGCGCGTGGTTGGGCAGCATCACCCCGCCCGAACCGACCCGGATGGTCGAGGTGTTCGCCGCCAGGTGGGCCAGCAGCACCGCCGGGGCCGAGCTGGCGATGCCCGGCATGTTGTGGTGCTCGGCCACCCAGAACCGGCGGTAGCCGAGCTGCTCGGTGCGCCGGGCCAACTCGGTGGTGTGCGCCAGGGCGGCCCCGGCGGTCGTGCCGGCGGCCACGGGTGCCAGGTCGAGAACGGAGAGCGGTACGTCGATCACGACTGGGGCCAACTCCCGGCCGGCCGGGATTGTTCCGCAGCGTGGGCCTACTCTCGTCGTCCAGCCGCCCGCCCGGTCGCCGGTCGACGCCCCGTCGCCGGTCCGACCGCCGGGCGGTCAGCGCTTCGGACCGACGTGCCGGTCGAGCGCCGCGACCGCCTGCCGACGGGCCACGGACAGCGAGTTGGGCCGGTTCATCCGCCAGGCGATGCCCAGCGCGTCAAGGGATTGCTGGCAGAGCCGCATGATGTCCGCCGACTCGTTGACAAACATGTACCGGGGATAGACGTACGTCCTGCTGCGGATTCGCACGGGATTGGCGAAGCGGGCACCGTCGGAGTGGAAGAGACCGCGCAGAAAATGGCCATGCTGCCGCGCGATGATCGGACGTTGCCAGTCCGCCAGCGTGATGGTCCGCTCGTGCTTCTTGCCGGGACCGTGCTGGGGCAGCAGGCAGGGCCAGTGCCGGCCGTAGCTCTGCACCGACACGCATCCCTGCTGGGGAACCCGTTGTACCGACGTGGCCAGCACCCCGAGCATGGCGCGTTCGCATTCGTCGATCAGTCCCGGCCACTTGTCCGCGCAGGCGACCCGGAGCACCGGCACCCGTGCCGAGGCGACCAGGTGACCGTCCCCCAGGTAGAGACCGAGCAGATAGGCGTAGGCCGGCTCATCGGGTGGCGGCGCCACCGACGGGTGGCAGCGGAAGCATCGGGCGGCCGTGCCGCCCGGGTCGGCCCGAGCCGGCCGGGCCCGGCACCAGTCCCGGACCGTGTGGTACGGCACACCCAGGGTGCGTGCCGTGTCCGCCACCGTGGCGCCGGACTCGTACATCTGCCGGGCGCGGGCCCGGACCTCCAGGGAACGCATGCGGACATTCTCGAACGACAGTGCGACAAGAACGCACAGATGCGCTGGTGATGGTGCCCCCGGTGGGATTCGAACCCACACTGTCGGAGGTTTGAGCTCCGTGTCTCTGCCCTTGGACTACGGGGACCGTCGGCGGAATGGTGCTCCGACCTCGCATAGGGTACCCACTACGCTTGGGGCGGCGACACCCGCCCGGGGGTCGCCGAAACGCGGACGTGCATGGTGGGGGTACGGGCTGTGGCCGAGATGCAGGCGGGTGCTGAGCGCCGCCGGGTGCTCATCGCCGAGGACGAGGCGCTGATCCGGCTTGACCTGGCGGAAATGCTGGTCGAGGAGGGTTACGACGTCGTCGGGGAGGCCGCGGACGGCGAGACAGCCGTGCGGCTTGCTGAGGAGTTGAAGCCGGACCTCGTGATCCTGGACATCAAAATGCCGATCATGGATGGCCTGGCCGCCGCCGAGCGGATCGCCGCCGAGCGGATCGCCCCGGTGATCATCCTGACCGCGTTCAGCCAGCGCGATCTCGTGGAGCGGGCCCGCGCGGCGGGTGCGATGGCGTACCTGGTGAAGCCCTTCCAGAAGAGCGACCTGGTGCCGGCCATCGAGATCGCGCTGTCCCGCTACTCGGAGGTCGCCGCGCTGGAGGCCGAGGTGGCGAGCCTGACCGACCGGCTGGAGGTCCGCAAGACGGTGGAGCGGGCCAAGGGCGCGCTGATGACGGCGTACGGGATGACCGAGCCGCAGGCGTTCAAGTGGATCCAGCGCACGGCGATGGACCACCGGATGACGATGCGGGACGTGGCGGAGCGGATCCTGGCGGAGGACCTCAGCGGTGGTCCGGCACCGTCCGCCGAGCCGCCGTCGGTCGACTGAGCCGACACGTCGGCGTCGATAGCGTCGCGGGATGGGTCGACTGGCGCGTGCGGTGGCGGCTACCACGGTCGTCGCGCTCCTGCTCCTGGGCTGCGCCGCCCGGCGGCCGGCGCCGGTCGTGCCCGTGACGCTGGCCTGGCGGGCGATCGCGCTGCCGGCCCCGGCCGGACCGGCCGGTACGCCCCTGCTCCGTGACCTGGTGACCTGCGCGGGGCGGTGGTTCCTGGTGGGCGGCCTGCGCGGCGCTGACGGTGACACCCGACCGGCCGCGTGGATCAGTTCGGACGGTGCCGGCTGGTCGGCGCTGCCGATCGAGGCCAGCAGCGTCTACGGCCGGCGGAACGTGCTGTACGCGGCCGGCTGCCGGGACGGCCGGTTGGCGGCGGTGGGCGCGAAACGGGGCGGTGCGCACGGCAACGCGCGGACGTCGCTGTGGCGCCAGTCCGGGGGCCGGTTGGTGGAGGTGCCGGCGCCCACCGATTCGTCCGGGGCACCCGACTCGGTGGACCTGGCGCGGATCGCGGGCGGGTCGGCGGGTTGGCTGGTCGCCGGGGACCGGAGTGCGGGGGCGAGCGTCTGGGAGTCCGCCGACGGTGGGGCGTACCGGGATGTGGTGGGTCTGCCGGGGTCGCCGGCCGGCGGCCGGGTCCGCGCCTTCGACGCGGTGGCGGTGGGTTCCGGCTGGTTGGTGGTGGGCGCCGTCGACCCGCCGACCGGGTTGGATCCGGTGCCGGTGGGGTGGGCCGGCGTCGGCCGGGACTGGCGGTGGATCCCGCTGGCCGGGCCGGGCGGCGGCGCGGTCGAGGTGAGCGGACCGGCTGCCTCCGGGGATGCCACTGGCGCGGCGTCGGGCCGGTCGACGGCGGTCGGTGAGCTGCACCGGGTCACCCTGCTGGCCGGCCGGCCCGTCGCGGCGGGACCGGTGGATGACGGCTTCGGCGTCTGGCGCCAGGATCCGGCCGGCTGGTCCGAGGTGGGGCGGTTCGGCGCCGGCCGGCGCGGGGACGGGGGCGTCGCACCGGCGGTCCAGGGCCTCGGGGCGGCCGGGCGGCGGCTGTTCGCGGTCGCCGTCGACGGCTCGGGGTACGCCCTGTGGGTTTCCGACGGCGACGGTGCGGGTTGGCGGCTGGCGGCCCCGCCGCGGTCGCTGCCGGGTGGCGGCGCGGACCGGCGGGTGGCCGTGGCGGCGGCCGGTGATCGGGTGGTGCTCGCGGTCGACGACGGAGGCCGGGCCGACCTGTGGTGGGCTCCGGCCGGTGACCGCTCCGGGTGATGTGAGGGGTGGTCAGGCGCCTGCACGTTACCCCGTAACAGCAGGTGAGGCTGGGACTGGGTGGGCCGGTCTTACAGCTGGGGAAGTTGATCCATGACGCCGTGTAACGGTTAGGTCAATGCCGCACCCGGGGTCTACCCCCGCTGCTGGCGGGTGGGATAACGTCCCCGCGCAGATCGGCTTAGTGGTTAGGTTCGGCACGCCCGCGGCTGGCTCACGGGTGGCCGGGACCGCCGTATGAGAAGGGGTTCGTGCCTTGAGGCAGAAGCTCGTACGTGTTGTTGGCGGGTTCACGCTCGCCAGTGCCCTGGTGGTCGGAGCATCGGCCTGTGGGGGCGGTGATGGCGGCGGATCGGCGTCCGGCGACAAGTGCGGGCTCAAGATCGCCTTCTTCGGCGCCCTGACCGGCGACGCCGCCAACCTCGGCATCAACATCAAGAACGGCGCGAAGCTCGCGGTCGAGCAGTACAACGAGAAGCACGCCGACTGCAAGGTCGACCTGGTCGAGAAGGACTCGCAGGGCGACGAGAAGCAGGCCCCGGGTCTGGCCCGTGAGGTCGTGAAGGACTCCAAGATCATCGGTGTGGTCGGCCCGGCCTTCTCCGGTGAGACCGAGGCTGCCGCCCCGGCCTTCGAGGAGGCCAAGCTGCCGATCATCTCCCCGTCGGCCACCCGGCCGAGCCTGTCGACCAAGGGCTGGAAGACGTTCCACCGCGGCCTGGCGAACGACGACTCGCAGGGTCCGGCCGCCGCGGCCTACATCAAGAACGTGCTGAAGGCCGAGAAGGTCTACGTCGTCGACGACCAGAGCGCGTACGGCGCGGGTCTGGCCGACGTGGTGAAGAACAGCCTGGCCGCCGGCGTGGCCGGCTCGGACAAGGTCGAGCGCAACGTCACCAAGGACTTCAGCCCGGTCATCACCAAGATCAAGGCCAGTGGGGCGACCGCGGTGTTCTACGGCGGTTACTACCAGGAGGCCGGTCTGCTGGTGAAGCAGATGCGGTCGCAGGGTTCCAAGGCGACCCTGGTCGGCGCGGACGGCGTGAAGGACCCCGGCTACATCGAGACCGCCGGCAAGGAGAACGCCGAGGGCAGCATCCTGACCTGCCCGTGCGCCCCGGCCACCGCGGCCAAGGGTGACTTCGCGGCCACCTACAAGGCCAAGTGGAACCAGGACGCGGGTACGTACAGCGACATCGCGTACGACGCGGCGAACATCTTCCTCAAGGGCATCGACGAGGGCAACACCACCAAGGACAAGATGCTCACCTTCATCAACGGGGTGACCTACGAGGGTGTGGCCAACACCTACAAGTTCACCGACAAGGGCGAACTGGACCCGCAGTTCTTCAAGGTCTGGGCGTACAAGGTCACCGGCGGCGCGATCGTCGAGGACCAGGAGATCAAGGCGGCTCAGTGACCTGGGGTGGGACCGGCCAGTCCTGATCGGTCCCGCCACGACGACGGTGCGGCCGGGAGGCTCCTCCCGGCCGCACCGTCCGTCCAGTCCCTCGGGAGTTTCGACGTGCACTTCAACGACCTGTTCTCCAACTTCGGAGACCTCACCGTCCAGGGGCTCGCGCAGGGCGCCATCTACGCGCTGTTCGCCCTCGGCTACACCCTCGTCTACGGCGTGCTGCGCCTGATCAACTTCGCCCACTCCGAGGTCTTCATGGTGGGCACCTTCGCCGCGATCGTGGCGTGGAAGTTCATCGGTCTGAACCAGGACTCGGCCACCCCGGCGCTCGGCGTGGCGCTGGCCTACCTGCTGTTCGGTCTGCTCGCGGCCTGCCTGGTCTCCGGCGTCACGGCGCTGGCCCTGGAGTTCGTGGCCTATCGACCGCTGCGCAAGCGCAACGCCCCGGTGCTGACCTTCCTGATCACCGCGATCGGCGCCTCGGTGGTGCTGTCCGAGGCGGTCGGGGTGTGGACCCGCCGCAAGCCGGCGGGCGTGCCCCCGCTGGTCCGCCAGCACGAGTGGGTCAACATCGCCGGCACCTCGATCACCAACCTCCAGGTCAGCATCGTGGTCCTGTCGATCGTGCTGATGGTCGCGCTGGACCTGTTCATCAACCGCACCCGGCTCGGCCGTGGCGTCCGGGCCATCGCCCAGGACCCGAACACCGCCGCGCTGATGGGCGTGAACAAGGACCGGGTCATCTCGCTGGTCTTCCTGCTCGGCGGGATCATGGCCGGCGCGGCGGCGCTGATGTACGACATCAAGATCACCGGTACGAACAACACCGTCGGCTTCGACCTGGGCATCAAGGCGTTCGCCGCCGCGGTGCTGGGCGGGATCGGCAACCTGCGGGGCGCGCTGGTCGGCGGCCTGCTGCTGGGCATCTTCGAGGGCTGGGGTTCCGGCCTGTTCGGCCAGCAGTGGACCGCGGTGGTCGCGTTCGTGGTGCTGATCGTCATCCTGCTGTTCCGGCCGACCGGCCTGCTCGGCGAGTCGCTGGGGAGGGCCCGGGCATGAGCACCCTCGTCAATAGCTACCGGTCCGGGCTGGACGCGCTGCGCAGCCGGTGGCACGCGCTGCCCCGGCCGGCCCGCTGGGTGGTGGCGATCGCCGCGGTGGCCTTCTGCTACGCGCTGCCGAACATCGAGATTCCCGGCATCGTGACGACCGAGACCGACTGGGGTACCACCCTGTTCACGGTCTCGTACTACGTGCTGCTGGCCCTGGGTCTGAACGTGGTGGTCGGCAAGGCCGGCCTGCTCGACCTGGGCTACGTGGGCTTCTTCGCGCTCGGCGCGTACACCGTGGCGCTGCTCACCTCGCCGGACAGCAACCTGGGCACCATGTGGGGCTGGCTGGTCACCGTGCCCATCGCGGTCGCGGTGGTGATGGTCTCCGGCGTCCTGCTGGGCTGGCCGACGCTGCGGCTGCGCGGGGACTACCTGGCGATCGTGACGCTGGGCTTCGCGGAGATCATCCGGGTCTTCGCGACGGCGCTGCCGGTGCTGCGCGGCCAGCGCGGTTTCGGCGAGATCCCGCACCCGCCGGGACAGAAGTCGGACGGCACCCCGCTGTTCGGTGTCATCGACGCCCGACCGTACTACTGGCTCGGTCTCACCCTGATCCTCATCGTGATCTTCGCGGTGCGGAACCTGGACCGCAGCCGGGTGGGCCGGGCCTGGGTCGCGGTCCGCGAGGACGAGGAGGCCGCCGAGGCGATGGGCGTGCCGACGTTCCGGTTCAAGCTGTGGGCGTTCGCCATCGGGGCCGCGATCGGCGGCCTGTCCGGCACGCTCTTCGCCGGCGAGCAGGGGTTCATCAACTCGACGAACTTCGCGCTGCTGTTCTCGATCCTGGTGCTGGCCGGTGTCGTGATGGGCGGGTCGGGCAACATCGCCGGGGTGATTCTCGGCGGTGCCCTGATCGCGTACCTGCCGGAGCGGTTCCGTGGCATCCAGATCGCCGGCCAGGACGCGTTCGAGTACCGGTTCCTCTTCTTCGGCGTGGTGCTGATCGCGGTCATGGTGTTCCGGCCGCAGGGGCTGATCCCGAACCGCCGCCGGGTGCAGGAACTCAAGGACCGGGAGAAGGAGGTGATCGTCGGTGAGTGAGCTCGATACCTCGGCCAGCGAGCCGGACACCACCGGCGCGCCCGTGCCGGCGCCGCGCACGACCGAGCCGGACGTCCCCGGCGCCACCGCGGACGCCGGTACGCCCGGCGCCGTGGCCCCGACGGCCGGGACTGACGCCGGCGCCCCGACGGCCGGGACTGACGCCACTCGCCGGCCGCTGCTCGAGGTCGACGACCTGGGCCTGCGCTTCGGTGGTGTGGTCGCGCTCGACGGGATCTCGTTCGAGATCCGCGAGGGGGAGATCCTCGGGCTGATCGGACCCAACGGCGCGGGCAAGACGACCTGCTTCAACGCCATCACCGGGGTCTTCCGGCCCACCTCCGGCGACATCCGGTTCCGGGGCGAGTCGCTGGTCGGCCGCAAGAAGTACGCCATCACCAAGGCGGGCATCGCCCGGACCTTCCAGAACGTCCGGCTGTTCCCCGAGATGACCGCCCTGGAGAACGTCCAGGTCGGCGCCGACGCGCACCACCGGACCAGCGTGGTCTCCGCGCTGTTCCGGCTGCCCCGGCACTGGCGGGAGGAACGCGACGGCCGGGAGCGGGCGTACGAGCTGCTGGAGTTCGTCGGTATCCGGCGTCGGGCCGGTGAGCTGGCCCGCAACCTCTCGTACGGCGAGCAGCGCCGGCTGGAGATCGCCCGGGCGCTGGCCACCCGGCCCACCCTGCTCTGCCTGGACGAGCCGGCCGCCGGCTTCAACCCGGCGGAGAAGGCGGACCTGCTCCGGCTGATCCAGTCCATCCGGGACACCGGGGTGACCGTGCTGCTCATCGAGCACGACATGCGACTGGTCATGGGCGTCACCGACCGGATCGTGGTGCTGGAGTTCGGCAAGAAGATCGCCGAGGGGGTGCCCGCCGAGGTGCGGGAGGACCCGAAGGTGATCGCGGCCTACCTGGGGGTTCCGGACGATGCTGCTTGAGCTGGAGAACGTCAGCCTGCTGTACGGCCGGATCCAGGCCCTGCACGGCATCTCGCTGACGGTCGACGAAGGTGAGATCGTCGCCCTGATCGGCGCCAACGGCGCCGGCAAGACCACCACCATGCGGGCGATCTCGGGTATCCGGCCGGTCTCCGCCGGGCGGATCCGGTTCGCCGGGCAGGACATCACCAAGCTGCGCGCCGACCTGCGGGTGGTCCGCGGGATCAGCCAGTCGCCCGAGGGGCGGGGGATCTTCCCCGGCATGTCCGTCCAGGAGAACCTGGACATGGGCGCGTACACCCGCCGGGACCGGCCGGCCATCGCCAGCGACCTGGAGCGGGTGTACGAGCTGTTCCCCCGGCTGCTGGAGCGGCGTCGCCAGCCCGGCGGCACCCTGTCCGGCGGCGAGCAGCAGATGCTCGCGGTGGGCCGGGCGCTGATGAGCCGGCCGAAGCTGCTGCTGCTCGACGAGCCCTCGATGGGCCTGGCGCCGATGCTGATCCAGCAGATCTTCTCGATCATCACCGAGATCAACGAGCAGGGCACCACGGTCCTGCTCGTGGAGCAGAACGCCCAGCAGGCGCTCTCCCGGGCGCACCGGGCGTACGTGTTGGAGACGGGCCACATCGTCAAGAGCGGTACCGGCCAGGAGCTGCTGCACGACACGGCGGTCAAGGAGGCGTACCTCGGTGTGGCCTAGGGGAGGCCCGGTGGGTCGGGACGACCCACCGGCCCCTCCCGGTCGGTCTGCCGGACGCCGCACCCCGCCCATCCCCAAAAAGGAGCACGAGATGTCCACCAGCACCACCCCTTGGCGCCGGGCGGCCGTCGGCCTGACCGGCGCGGCGCTGCTCACCCTGTCGCTCGCCGCCTGCGGTGAGAAGAAGGACGACACCCCGGGCGCCGGCCCGACGGTGTCCGCCTCGGCCGACACGTCGCTGGCCACGAAGGTGCCGGACGCGATCAAGTCGGATGGCGTGATCCGGGTCGGCACCGACTCCAGCTACGCCCCGGCCGAGTTCGTCGACGAGGACGGCAAGACGATCATCGGCTTCGACGTCGAGCTGTTCTCCGCGGTGGCGCAGAAGCTGGGGCTGAAGGCCGAGTTCGTCTCGGCCCAGTTCGGCGACATCATCACCGGCGTCACCTCCGGCAAGTACGAGGTCGGCGTCTCGTCGTTCACCATCAACCCGGACCGTAAGCAGCAGGCCAACATGGTCAGCTACTACCAGGTCGGCACGCAGTGGGCGACCAAGAAGGGCAACCCGGCCGGCATCAAGCTCGACGACGCCTGCGGCAAGAAGATCGCGGTCCAGAAGGACACCGTGCAGGTGGACGACATCAAGGCCCGGTCGAAGAAGTGCACGGAGGCCGGCAAGAAGGCGATCACGGTCGACGAGTACCCCGGCCAGGACCAGGCCACCTCGTCCGTGGTCTCCGGCAAGGACGACGCCATGCTCGCCGACTACCCGGTCGGGGTGTACGCGGTGACGCAGTCCAACGGCCAGCTCGAACTGCTGGACAAGATGTACGAGGCCGCGCCGTACGGCTTCGTGGTGGCCAAGGACCAGGCGGCGTTCGCCGAGGCGGTCCGGGACGCCACCAAGGCGCTGATCACGGACGGGTCGTACAAGACGATCCTGGACAAGTGGAAGGTCGCCGACGGGGCCATCACCGACCCGGCGATCAACCCGTGACATGAGCGAGCGCTGACATGAGCGTCGAAACCGACTCGACGGTACGGGCACGGCCGGAACCAATCCGCGCCGTGCCCGTGCGGCACCCCGGCCGCTGGGTGGCGGTGGCGGTGCTGGCCGTGCTCGTGGCGATGTTCGTCCACATGTTGCTGACCAACAAGGCCTTCAACTGGCCGTTCATGGTTGACAACATGTTCCGGCCGCCGATCGTGCAGGGTCTGCTGCGTGGCACGGTGGCGCTGACCGTGAGCGCCATGGCCATCGGCATCGTGCTCGGGGTGATCGTCGCGGTCATGCGGCTGTCGCCGAACCCGATCCTGTCGACCGTGGCCTGGGTGTTCACCTGGTTCTTCCGTTCGGTGCCCCGGCTGGTGCTGATGGCGGTGTTCGGCAACCTGGGCATCCTGTGGTCCCGGGTCGAGTTCGGGGTGCCGTTCGACACGCAGCTCGGCTCGCTGTTCGGGGTGTCCGATCTGCACCTGCGGGCGTTCGGCTTCACCTCCCGGGACGTGTTGACCGGGTTCACGGCGGCGCTGATCGGCCTGGCGCTCTCCGAGGCCGCGTACATGTCCGAGATCGTCCGGGCCGGCATCCAGTCGGTCGATCCGGGGCAGACCGAGGCGGCCCAGGCGCTGGGCATGAGCCGGGGGCAGATCCTGCGCCGGATCGTGCTGCCGCAGGCCATGCGGGTGATCGTGCCGCCCACCGGCAACGAGACGATCGCGATGCTCAAGGACACCTCGCTGGTGATCTACGTACCGGTGAGCATCGAGCTGTTCAACCAGCTCGACCAGGTGGGCAAGCGGACCTTCCAGCCGTTCCCGATGTTCGTGGCGGCCTGCCTGTGGTACCTCTTCCTCACCAGCATCCTGCTGGTGGGGCAACACTTCCTGGAGCGGCGTTTCGGCCGCGGGTACGGGACGGCGGAGAACGCCCGGCAGCGGCTGCGCGGAATGACCGTGGAGCAGGGCGGCGGCGGTGGCGGAACGGCGGGTGCGGGATGACCGGGGTGGTACCGACCCAACCAGCGGCGCCGGCCGCGGAGACCGGACTGATGGTGCATGCCGACCAGGTGCACAAGTCGTTCGGCTCGGTGGAGGTGCTCAGGGGCGTCGACCTCAAGGTACGGCCGGGCGAGGTGTGCTGCGTGCTCGGCCCGTCGGGGTCGGGCAAGTCGACGCTGCTGCGCTGCGTCAACCACCTGGAGAAGATCAACGCCGGCCGGATCTGGGTGGACGGCGACCTGATCGGCTACGCCGAGCGCGGCGGCAAGCTGCACGAGTTGCGCGAGAAGGAGGTGGCCGCCCAGCGCCGGGCCATCGGCATGGTGTTCCAGCGGTTCAACCTGTTCCCGCACATGACGGCGCTGGACAACGTGGTCGAGGCGCCGGTGCGGGTACGCCGGGAGAAGCGGTCGGTGGTCCGGGACCGGGCCGCCGCGCTGCTGGACCGGGTCGGCCTCGGCGACAAGATGGGCAACTACCCGTCCCAGCTGTCCGGTGGCCAGCAGCAGCGGGTGGCCATCGCCCGCGCGCTGGCCATGGAGCCGAAGCTGATGCTCTTCGACGAGCCGACCAGCGCACTGGATCCGGAGCTGGTCGGTGAGGTGCTGGACGTGATGAAGAACCTGGCCGCCGAGGGCATGACGATGATCGTGGTGACCCACGAGATCGGCTTCGCCCGCGAGGTGGGCGACTCGTTGATCTTCATGGACGGCGGCGTGGTGGTCGAGTCCGGCACGCCCCGGGACATGATCGCCAACCCTCGACACGAGCGCACCAGGGCCTTCCTCAACAAGGTGCTCTGACCGCCCGATCGCCCGCCCGATCGCCAGCGCGCGAGCTGAGGCGTTAGGAAGGGCCCCCTGCTATACAAAAAGCGATAACAGGGGGCCCTTCCTTACACCGCATGCCGTTGGTCGAGGGTGTCGGAGCGGCGGGCTAGAGTCGCTGCTGTGACCGCTACGACCCCCCGCCTGCTGCTGCTCGACGGACACTCGCTGGCCTACCGGGCGTTCTTCGCTCTGCCGGTGGAGAACTTCTCCACCACGACCGGGCAACCGACCAACGCGGTCTACGGCTTCACCTCGATGCTGATCAACGTGCTGCGGGACGAGCAGCCCACGCACATCGTGGTCGCCTTCGACGTGTCCCGCCGGTCGTTCCGGACGGAGAAGTACGCGGAGTACAAGGCCGGCCGCAAGGAGACCCCGACGGACTTCCTCGGTCAGGTCAGCCTGGTCAAGGAGGTCCTGGCCGCGCTGCGGGTCCCGGTCGTGGAGATGCCCGGGTACGAGGCGGACGACGTGATCGGCACGCTGTCCTGCCAGGCCCGGGACCAGGGCATGTCGGTGCTGATCTGCACCGGCGACCGGGACGCCTTCCAACTCATCGGCGACCAGGTCACGGTGCTCTACCCGCGCAAGGGGGTCTCCGACCTGGCCCGGATGGATCCGGCCGCCGTGACCGAGCGGTACGGCGTCGGCCCCGAGCGGTACCGGGACCTCGCCGCGCTGGTCGGCGAGGCCAGCGACAACCTGCCGGGCGTCCCGGGCGTCGGCCCGAAGACGGCGGCCAAGTGGATCAACACGTACGGCGGGGTCGAGGGAGTGGTGGCCCGGGCCGACGAGATCAAGGGCAAGGCCGGTGACAGCCTGCGCGAGCGACTGGCCGACGTGATCCGCAACTACGAGATCAACTGCCTGGTCACCGACCTGGAGCTGCCGCTGCGGCCCGAGGACGCCCGGTGGACCGGCTGGGACCGCGAGGCCGTCCACCAGGTCTTCGACACGCTGGAGTTCCGGATCCTGCGGGACCGGCTCTACCAGTACCTCGAAGCGGTCGAGCCCGAGGCGGAGGCGGGCTTCGAGCTGACCGGCGAGCGGCTGGACGCCGGCACGGTGGCCGGCTGGATCGAGGCGCACCTGCCGCCCGGCACCCGGTGCGGGCTGGCCGTGACCGGCACGTTCGGCCGGGGAGCCGGCTCGCTCACCGGGATGGCCCTGGCCACCGCCGACGGCGCGGCGGCCTGGTTCGACCCGGCCACCCTGGAACCGTCCGACGACGCCGCGGTGGGCGCCTGGCTGGCCGACGCCGGTCGACCCAAGGTGCTGCACGACAGCAAACCGGCGCTGCTGGCGTTCGCCGCGCACGGCTGGACCCTCGACGGGGTCGTCCGGGACACCGCGCTGGCCGCCTACCTCGCCCGCCCCGACCAGCGGTCCTACGACCTGACCGACCTGGCGCTGCGCTACCTGCACCGGGAGCTGAAGGTGGACGCGCCCAGCGACGGTCAGCTGACCCTCGACGGGTTCGGCGAGGACGGCGAGGTCGAGCGGAACCTCATGCTCCGCGCGCGGGCCACCCTCGACCTGGCCGACGCGATCGACACGGAGCTGTCCCGGGACGGGGAGCTGTCCACCCGGCTGATGGCCGAGGTGGAGCTGCCGCTGGTCGGCGTGCTGGGCGCGATGGAACGCATCGGCATCGCCGCCGACACCGACTACCTGTCCGAACTGGAGGCCCAGTTCGCCGCCGGGGTCAAGGGTGCGGCGCAGAGCGCGTACGAGGTGATCGGCCGGGAGTTCAACCTGGGCTCGCCCAAGCAGCTCCAGGAGATCCTGTTCGGCGAGCTGAACCTGCCGAAGACCAAGCGGATCAAGACCGGTTACACCACCGACGCCGACGCCCTGCAGTGGCTGTTCGCGCAGACCGAGCACCCGTTGCTGGCCCACCTGCTGCGGCACCGGGACGTGGCCCGGCTCAAGACCACCGTCGACGGGCTGCTCAAGTCGGTCTCCGACGACGGCCGGATCCACACCACGTTCAACCAGACGGTGGCCGCCACCGGCCGGCTGTCGTCCACCGAACCCAACCTGCAGAACATCCCGATCCGCACCGAGGAGGGCCGGCGGATCCGCCGGGCGTTCGTGGTGGGCGCCGGGTACGACTGCCTGCTGTCCGCCGACTACAGCCAGATCGAGATGCGGATCATGGCCCACCTGTCGGCGGACGCGGCCCTGATCGAGGCGTTCAACTCCGGCGCGGACTTCCACGCGGCGACCGCCTCTTCGGTGTTCGCCGTCCCGCTCACGGAGGTCACCCCGGACCAGCGGCGCAAGATCAAGGCAATGAACTACGGCCTGGCGTACGGCCTGAGCGCCTTCGGCCTCGCCCAGCAGCTCGGCATCTCCGCCGAGGAGGCCCGGGGCCTGATGGAGGAGTACTTCAGCCGGTTCGGCGGGGTACGCGACTACCTGCAGACCGTGGTGGCCAGGGCGCGGCAGGACGGTTACACCGAGACGATCCTCGGTCGCCGCCGCTACCTGCCCGACCTGGTGAGCGACAACCGGCAGCGGCGTGAGATGGCCGAGCGGATGGCCCTGAACGCCCCCATCCAGGGGTCGGCGGCCGACATCATCAAGAAGGCCATGCTGCGGGTGGACACGGGCCTGCGCGAGTCCGGACTCCACTCCCGGATGCTGTTGCAGGTACACGACGAGCTGGTCTTCGAGGTGGCCCCGGGCGAGGGGGAGTCGCTCGTCGAGCTGGTCCGGCGGGAGATGGGCGGCGCGTACCCGCTGGAGGTGCCGCTCGAGGTCTCGGTCGGTTCGGGCCGCGACTGGAACACCGCCGAACACTGACACGCCGACCCCCCACCCCACCCCCACCCCCACCCCCACCCCCACCCCCGGGTTGATCATGAGGTTAGCGGCCTTTTTTGTTTTGCAAATGGCCGCTCACCCCATGATTAACAGGGGGGGGTGGGGGGTGGGGGGTGGGGTGG
>NZ_JBTIXF010000066.1:0-36578 GCF_055793945.1 Plantactinospora sp. A48
GGGGGGTCGGGGGGAGGTGTGGGAAGAAGAGGGCCCCCAAAGGGGGAAGAAAAAAAACAGGGGACACCAACCCCAAGCCACGGAGGGGGGGGAAGTGGGCGGCCGCGGCGGTGCTGGCGGGAGTGCTGGTCGCCGGCACGATCGTGGTGAACCAGGTGTCGAGCGACTCGGGCGCGGCCCTGGACGTGTGGGGGATCGCGCTGGTCGCGCTGGCGGCGCTGGCGACGGTGTGGCTGCGCCGCGCGCCGTTCTGGGCGCTCGCCGGCGTCATGCTGTCCGTCAGCGGTTATCTCCTGGCCGGCTACCGGTACGGGCCGGTGCAGTTGTGCATGGTGGTCGCCATGTTCGAGGTGGCCCGGCGGCGGCCGCTGCGGCGCTCGGCCGCGGCGTGCGCGGTCGCGGCGCTGATGGCCTCGGCGACGGTGCTGCTGCGGTCGATGCCCCTGCTGCACCAACCGATCGTGCTCGCCCTGGGCTGGACCGGGTGGGTCGTCCTGCCCTGGTCGCTGGGGGCGCTGTCGCACGTCACAGCGGCGGCCCGGACGCGAGCCCGGTGGGACCTGGTGGCCCGGACCGCCGCCGCGGAGCGGGTACGGCTGGCCGGCGAGGTGCACGACGTGGCCGGGCACGGCTTCGCGCTGATCGCGATGCACGCCGGGATCGCGCTGCTGGTGCTCGACGAGCGCCCCGACCAGGCGCGAGCGTCGCTGGAGGCGATCAGGGCGACCAGCGGCACCTCGCTGGCCAGTCTCCGCGCCATGCTCGACGCCTTCCACCCGCGCGACGGGGAGGCGGGGCTGGCGTCCGTCGGTACGCTGGTCGACGAGGTCCGCGCGGCCGGCCTGCCGGTGGAGTTGACGACGACCGAGGTGACGCTGACCGACGAGGCCGGCTCGGTGGCGTACCGGGTGGTGCAGGAGTCGTTGACGAACGTGTTGCGACACGCCGGGCCGACCACCGCACAGGTGCGGGTGGTGCCGGTCGACGGTGAGGTGGTGGTGCAGGTCGGCGACCGTGGGTGCGGTGCCGCCGACGACGCGGCCGCGCGGGGGCGGGGGCTGGTGGGGCTGCGGGGCAGGGTCGAGGCGGTCGGCGGCCGGTTCACGGCCGGACCGCGGACCGGCGGCGGTTTCCAGGTCACGGCGTGGCTGCCAGCGGGGGGTGCCGGATGATTCGCGTGGTACTGGCCGACGACCAGGATCTGGTACGGATGGGCCTGCGGGTGCTGTTCGACCGGGAGGACGACCTGGCGGTGGTGGGTGAGGCCGCTTCCGGGTACGACGCGCTGCGGGTGGTGCGCCGGGTCCGGCCCGACGTGCTGCTGCTGGACATCCGGATGCCCGGCATGGACGGCCTGGCGACACTGCGGGCGATCGGGGCCGATCCGGACCTGGCGGACCTGCGGGTGATCGTGGTGACCACCTTCGAGATCGACAGGTACGTCTTCGAGGCGTTGCAGGCCGGCGCCGCCGGTTTCGTCCTGAAGGACACCGCTCCGGTGGATCTGGTCCGGGCGGTCCGGGTGGCGGCGGCCGGTGAGGCGTTGCTGTCGCCGTCGGTGACCCGTCGGGTGCTGGCGCTGTTCAGCCAGCCCGGTGCCGTTGTCGCCGGCATCGACACGCTGACCGACCGGGAACGGGAGATCGTGGCCTGGGTCGCCACCGGCCACACCAATGCGGAGATCGCCCGGGAACTCTCGCTGAGCCCCGCGACCGTACGCACCCACGCCAGCCGTGCGATGGTGAAGCTGAACGCCCGGACCCGGGCCCAACTCGCGGTGATCGGCGTCCGGGCCGGCCTCACCGTGAACCGATGATCGAACCGGGAAGGAGGCGGTCGCCGTGGCCGTCGGTCGGCTTCACCACCTGATCGTGGACTGCCCGGACCCGATGGCGGAGGCGCGGTTCTGGAGCGCGGTCCTGGGCGATCCGATCACGTACGCGGACGAACACGAGGACTTCGTCGTCGTGTCGACCAGTACGGCGGCGTCCGGGCTGGCGTTTCAGCGCGCGGCGGACCTGACGCCGTCGACCTGGCCGGACCCGGCGGTGCCGCAGCAGATGCACCTCGACGTGATGGTGGACGACCAGGACGCGGCGGCGCGGCAGGTGCTCGCGCTGGGCGCGCGGCAGCTACCGGGTGATCACGTCTACGCAGACCCCGCTGGCCACCCGTTCTGCCTGATCAGGCGCCCCAGCTGGGCTCCGCCGGTGAACTGAGCGCCGCCTCAGCCGGCGGTCGGATCCCGTTCGGCCGGCCCCCTGATCTCGGGCACCGCGGCCTCGGCCGGCACCGCGGCCTCGGGCAGTGCGGCCTCGGGCGGGGCGGTGGCCTCGGGCGGGGCGGTGGCCTCGGGGACCATCGCCTCGATGGTGGACAGCAGCCGCCGCACGACCGGAGGTAGCCGCTGGGTGTGGTAGGCGAGTCCGATGTCCACCGTGGGGGTCGGCGCGGTGAAGTGGCGCAGCCGTACCCCCGGCAGCCGCAACGCCCGCGCGCGGCCGGCGGGTACGGCCGCCAGCACGGACCCGGTGGCCACCGCGCGCAGCAGTTGCTCGTCGTCGGGTTCGTGGCGGACCAGGTTGAAGCCGCCGTGCGGCCAGATCTGGGCGACGGTGCGGTCGAACATGCCGGGTCCGTTCTCCCGGGGCCACATCACCGCGGGTTCACCGACGACCGCCTGCCGGGGCACCCGGCGCAGCTCGGCCAGCGGATGACCGGCCGGCACGGCGAGCAGCAGTTCCTCGGCGCAGAGGAACCGGCAGCTCAACTCGGGTTCGTACAGTGGCGGGCGGACGAACGCCGCGTCGTAGCGGCCGGTGAGCAGCCCGGCGATGTTCGGTGCGGTCCAGCCGGTCTCCGGTAGCACCTGCACGTTCGGGTTCTCCTCGCGGAACCGCGACACGAGGGCGTCGACCAGCCCACCGCGGGCTGATCTGGTGTAGGCGAGCCGGAGCTGGCCGCCCTGGCCGCGGGCGGCGACCTCGATGCGGGCCCGCGCGTTGTCGGCGTGCGCGAGCAACTCCCGCGCCTCGGTCAGCACCACGACGCCGACGGCGGTCAGGGTGCAGCCGCCCGGTCCGCGCTCCACCAGTTGGGCGCCCAGCTCACGTTCCAGCACGCGCAGCTGCTGGCTCAGCGCGGGCTGCGCGAGATGCAACCGGCGCGCGGCCCGGGTGAAGTGCAGCTCCTCCGCGAGCACCACGAAGTACCGCAGCCTGCGCAGCTCCATGTCTCAGCATAAGCGCTCCTTATCGGCCGGTAACCCGGTTGTCTTGGACAGCGCCCCGGTCGAGGTGCGTCCATGGTGAGCATGGTTGACGTTGTGGTGGTCGGCTCCGGCATCTGCGGGCTGACGAGTGCGATCAGGATGCAGCAGGCGGGCGCCTCGGTCACGGTGGTGGCGGCGGATCCGCCCGAGGACACGGTGTCCGCGGTCGCCGCCGCGGTCTGGTACCCCACGCACACCGCGGGAGATCCGCGGGTGCTCGACTGGGCCCGTCGTACCTTCGACGAGTTCACCACGCAGGCGGCGTACGGCGTGCCCGGGGTGGTCATGCGACCGACCCGGATGCTGCTGCGGACGCCCACGCCGGATCCGTGGTGGGCACCCGCCGTCCGCGACTTCCGGTCCGTGCCCGAGGAGGACATTCCACCCGGGTACGCCGGGCAGTGGCGTTTCACGGTGCCCAGCGCGGAGATGGTGCCGTACCTGCGCTGGCTGGTGGACCGGTTCGTCGCCGGGGGTGGAACCGTGCTGCGCCGCCGGCTGGCCGCGCTGGCGGACGCGACCGCGTACGCGCCGGTGGTGGTGAACGCGACCGGGCTCGCCGCCGGCGGGCTGGCGGACGACCCGACGGTACGACCGGCGCGCGGGCAGGTCGTGCTGGTCGCCAACCCGGGCCTGACGGTGTCGGTGCGGGACGAGGACCATCCGAACGGCATGGTGTACGTCCACCCGCGCTCCCGGGACGTGGTCCTCGGCGGCACGTTCGAGCCGGGCCGCGCCGATCCGGTGCCGGACGGGGTCACGGCGCGCGCGATCGTCGACCGGTGCACCTCGCTGGTGCCGCAGCTTCGCGGGGCGCGGCTGCTCGAGCACCGGGTCGGGCTGCGACCGACCCGGATCGGTGGTCCCCGGGTCGAGGCCGAAGACGGGTGGTTGGTCCACAACTACGGCCACGGCGGGGCCGGGATGACGCTGTCGTGGGGCTGCGCCGACGAGGTGACCCGGCTGGCGCTGGCGAAGGACTGACCGTTCCGGCCCAGGACGGGGAGATCCTGGGCCGGAACGTCGCGGTGATCGTCGATCCCGCTGGTCAGGTGATGTTGATGTCGCTGCACCACATGTACGTCTGGTCCTGGTGCGACGCCTGCCAGATCACGAACAGGATGTGGTTTCCGGTGTGTCCCGGGACCGAGATGTTGAACGAGATGTTCTGCGCCGGCGCGTACCGGCCGGTGGTGGTGATCAGGTCCAGGTTGCCCCACCCGAGGCGCTGGGTGGCCGGGTTGAACCCCTGCTTGGTGACGTAGACCTTGAAGAAGTCGGCGCCGTGGCTGGCCTGGTCGTACAGCTGGACGGTGAAGCTGCTGCCGACGGTGGTCGTCTTCCACGCCCCGGGCTGGTTGAGGCTGTCGTTCCTGGACAGCGCGTTGCTGCACAGCTGCCCGTCGGGCGTCTTGGCCTGGAACTGACCGCCGAGGCCGTCGCGCAGTGCGCTCATCCAGTTCCACATGGTGTCGGGGTTGGCCTGGAAGGCCTGCCAGCACATGGGGTCCTGCTGCTGCATGGCCGGGTCCATGTGATGGCTGCCCCAGGCCTGCCAGCAGTGGTAGGCGCGGGTCGCCGGGTTGACGATGGTGCCGTGGGCCTGGGCTCCGCCGGCCCAGGACACCGCGCCGGCCAGCACGGCGAACAGCAGCACGAGCCCCTGGAGGGGCCGCCGGACGGCTGACCGGGACCGTCCGCGGGTTTGATCACGACTGTGGGTGGGCATTGTTCGTCCTCCGCTCCTCGGCGCCGGATCAGGACAGGAACGCTTTCTCCCACCATTGCATTGATGTTCTCAAATATCAATGCTGATCTATCTATGGCCGGATTTGGAGCGGGCTGACCGAAGTTGGTCGAACTCCGGCGCCGGTCAGCACCAGCGTTGGTCAAACTCCGGCATGGTCACACCCCGGCGTTGGTCACACCCCGGCCGCGGCGTCGTACCGGCGGCGCAGGTCGGCCATCTCCGAGCCGACCAACGCCTCCTTGAGCGCCACCTCCGCGTACCTGGCCGGGAACATCTGCCGCAGCCGGTCGACGAACTTGACGTCGGCGGTCGCCTCGACCACCCGGATGCCCGGCGGCTCGGTGGACCTGTCGATGATCAGCGGCCCCGCCAGCTTCACCGCCACATCCCAGGGGCAGTTCGGCTCGGCCACCCCGCAGAGGTGGAAGCCGTAGACCGTCCGTACGTCGGCGAGCACGCTGGCCTCCGCCGGCTCGTACCCGTAGACGCGGACCCCGCAGATCACCGGCGGCTTCTTCTCCCCGCCGGTCGCCTGCTGAGTGCCGTGCCCGGCGTGGTTGTGCTGCCCCGGGTCCGTCTGCTCGAGCGTGGTCCGCATCCAGGACGTGAGCTGGCCCTGCAGATCCACCGGCTCCGAGTCCGAGCCGGCCGATCTGACCAGCACGATCGCGCCGGCCGCCACCACCAGCGGAATCACCACCGCCCACACCAGGCGGTTCCGGTACCACCCCACGAAACTCGCTCGGGAACTCATGATCACCTTTCGGATCCGTACGGCGGGCAGGAAAACGCGTCCGGAGGAACGCGCCCGTCGTCGTGGAACCGGCCCGGCGACGTGAGCCATTCCAGCACGCCCGGATCCGCTCGGCAACATCGACGATGTTCAGTAATTGGAAGATCGGCCAGCCATTACCGGTCGAACCGATTCATTGATTCTCATCATTAGTCGACGGCGGTGTCGGCGTGCCGGACCGGCCTGGCGGGGTTGTTCACGCCGGGTTCGGCAGGTCCATCAGGGCGAGCCTGCCCGGGTCGGTCACGGCCACGATCTCGGTGATCCGGTCGTCAACCACGGTGAACGCCAGGACCGCGAGCGGGGTGCCGTCCTCGCGCCAGGACACGAGACCGGGACGGCCGTCGACGAGTGCCACCCGGCCCAGCCCAGCGCTGGCGGCCAGCCGTGCGCCGGCGGCGACCCGGGTGGCGCCGAGCACGACGACGACACCGGTGGGGGTGTCGGCGGTCAGCTTCACCTCGGGGTCGAGCACCCGCAGCAACGCCTCGAAGTCGCCGTGCCGGGCCGCCGTCAGGAACGCCTGAACCACCCGCCGCCGCTCCCGGACCGCCCCGGCCGGCCGGTCGGCCGCCTGCACCTTCCGGCGGGCGCGGCTGGCGAGCATCTTGGTGGCGTCGGCCGACTTGCCGAGGATCACGCCGATCTCGTCGAACGGCACCGCGAACAGGTCGTGCAGCACGAACGCCAGCCGTTCGTTCGGGCGGAGCGATTCGAGCACGACCAGGAGCGCCAGCCCGACCGAGTCGGCGAGTACGGCGTCCTCCTCGGGAACCGGCGCGTCGTCGAGCGTCACCACCACGGGCACGGGCTCCCGGTCGTCGTACGGGGCGTCGGGGCGGACCCGGCGGGAGCGGAGCAGGTCGAGGCTGATCCGACCGACCACCGTGGTCAGCCAGCCGGCGAGGTTGCGGATGGTGGACGTGTCCTGGCGGGACAGCCGCAGCCACGCCTCCTGGACCACGTCCTCCGCGTCGGCGTGGGAACCGAGCATCCGGTAGGCGACCGCACGCAGCCGGTCCCGCTGGGACTCGAACGCCTCGGCCATCAGGTCGGACATGTTGTTACCTCCGTCGGATCCGCTCCGTCATGGGTGATGACGGGCTCGACCGAGCGCGGGTAACCGATGAGGGAGCAGAACGATGGAAGCACGCACCAAGGGGTCGCGGAACCCCGGGTTGTTCGCCGCGATCCAGCAGCTCAACAACGTGATCTCCGCCGGGGGTGTCGACCGGCGACTGCTGACGCTGGTGCATCTGCGGGTCAGCCAGATCAACGGATGCAGCCCGTGCGTCTTCGCCTCGATCGCGTCGGCGAAGAAGGGCGGCGAGACCGACGACCGGCTGCACAACGTGGTCGCGTGGCGTGAGACGCCCTTCTACACCGATGCGGAACGGGCGGCGCTCGCGCTGGCCGAGGCAGCCACCAGACTCCAGGACGGCGCCGCCGGGGTGACCGACGAGGTCTGGGACGCCGCCGCCGACCACTTCACCGAGGAGCAACTCAACACGATCAGCCTGGAGATCGCGCTGACCAACTTCTTCAACCGGCTCAACCGCACCAACCGGGAGCAGGCCGGCAGGACGTGGTGAGCCCCTGTCCGCCGCACGACAGCAGTGGGGCGTCCGGTCGAGGGTCGCTCAACTCAGCGGGTCCGCCCGGCTACCCTGACCGGGTCGGGTGAGGCGGCCGAACGGAAGAGGCCGGCTGGTTTCCGGTCCGGGCAACCGCCCCGACGGGGATCGCAGTCGGTGCCGGAAGCCGGTGCCGGAGAGCGCCGACCGCCAGCACACTCGGACAGATGACACGCCAAGGTCCAGGGTCGGTCAGGTTCCTCCGCTCGAAGGCCGGCATGGCGGTGGTGGGTGCGACAGCGCTGGTGATGCTGTGCTGCGGCGTACCCGGCATCATCGCCATCGTCGGCCCGGACAGCGCCAAGCAGGAGCCGGCGACCAGGTCCCCCGTCGCCGCCGCGGCCACCGCACCAACCACGGCCGCCGGGCCGGCGGTGACGTCGGCGGCGGACCCGACGTCACCGCCGGCCACCTCGCCGGCCGCCGTGGCCCCGGTCAGCGAGACCCGCACGGTCACCGAGACACAGAAGATCCCGTACCGGACCCGGAAGGTCAACGACGCCTCGTTGACCAAGGGGACCCGACGGGTGGTCACCCGGGGTGTGGCGGGCGTCAAGACCACGACATACACGGTGACCGTCACCGACGGCGTCGAGACGGCACGGAAACTGGTCGGTACGCGGGTCACGAAGGCGCCCGTCACCGAGGTTGTCAAGATCGGCACCAGGCCCGCCGCACGGTGCGACCCGAACTACAGCGGCGCCTGCGTACCCATCGCGAGCGACGTCGACTGCGCCGGCGGCAGCGGGAACGGACCCGCGTACGTCCGGGGACCGGTCCGGGTGATCGGCGACGACATCTACGACCTGGACCGCGACGGCGACGGCATCGGCTGCGACACCTGACCCGACCGCGGGTGCGTTGACGCCGGTTGGGG
This sequence comes from Plantactinospora sp. A48, assembly GCF_055793945.1. Taxonomy (NCBI): domain Bacteria; kingdom Bacillati; phylum Actinomycetota; class Actinomycetes; order Micromonosporales; family Micromonosporaceae; genus Plantactinospora; species Plantactinospora sp. A48. Next base: position 8,326 of record NZ_JBTIXF010000066.1, read on the forward strand.
TCGCGATGGCGACGCGTTCGGACGGTTGTGGTACGACGCTTGGAGGGCTGAGGATACCGGGGTGACGTTCTCGACCGCGGATCGGTCAACCGGCCGGCTCGAGTTCCATGACCTGTCCGAGGTGCCCGATCAGGCACTGCTGAGCCGCGCCCACACTGACATTCTCGGCCCGAGTTTTCCGGCCAACGAGTTGGAGGACCTCGACAGTATCGCCGGTCGGCTGGCGGAGGGCGCGGCGCTGGTCGGTGTCGCGGTGCGGGACGACAGTCCCGTCGGGATCGTGGTGGTCGACCGGTTCGACCGGCCCGAGGTCCTGCTGCTCAGCTATCTCGCGGTCCACCCGGGCAACCGGGGTGGCGGCGTCGGCGGCGCCCTGCTGCGGGCCCTGCTGCCCGGCTGGCAGGCCCGGCTCGGCGCCGACTTCGTGGTGGCCGAGGTGGAGGACCCACGTTTCCACCCGGCCACCGAACACGGCGACGCCACCGAACACGGGGACCCCGACGCGCGGCTCCGGTTCTACCAGCGGGAGGGTTTCCTGCTGGTGCCCAGCCCGTTCGTGCAACCACGGGTGACCCCGGAACACGAGCCGGTCACCGGCATGCTGCTGGCCGTCGCGCCCGGCCGCCGGAAGGTGACCGCCCGCGCGCTGACCGCCTTCGTCACCGACTACTTCGAGTCCACCGACGGTCCCGAGGTACGCGACGACCCGGTCTTCGCCGCGCTGCTGGCCCGGATCAACGGGCCCGGACCCGAGCCGGTTCTGCTGGCCCCGCAGCGGTACGCCGAGATCCCGCCCCTGGACGTACCCACGGATCTGCTGCGCCACGACTACCCGGCGACCGCCGCGGCGGTGGGCCTGCTGTCCACCGACGAGCGGGCGCTGACCGTGCTGGACGACGTCTGGCGTCGCGTACTCGCCCGGATGCACGCCGGGGAGCGCCTGCCGCAGCCCCGGGCGGCAGTTCTCGCCGAACTGGTGGACGCGCTGGCCGACGCCGACCTGTTGTACGTCTCGGCGCATCCGGCCGACGCCGACGTGTTGGGTTGGTGGTTCGCGGGCGAGGACGATCCCTGGGCCGGTTGGTGGCGGACGGACCCGCCACGGTGGACCGTCGAGGTTCCGCTGCGGCAGCTCGCCACGCCGGCCGTACGGCGGCTGCCGCCGCTGCCCCGGGTGGCGATAGTGCTGTCGGACGTGGTCGGTCTGTCCGTCGCCCAGGCGGCAGCCGTGACGGAGCAGTCCGAGGACGACTACCGCGCCCTCGTGGGGGCCGCCCGTACCGAGCTGGTGTCGCTGATCGACCGGGGGCTACTGGGCGAGGAGGCCGGGGATGGATCCGTTCCTACGCTGTGACACGGTCGTCGGCCTGGCCGGCCGGATCGTCGACGGCGCCGTGCCACCGGACCGGCGGGAACTCTTCGAGCAGCACATCCTGGCCTGCCCCGCCTGCCTGTGGCAGGTGCACAAGCTGCGTGACCTGCGGACCGCCCTCGCCGAGCTGCCCGGGCGGCCGGTCCCGGACCACCTGATCACGATCGCCCGGGGCTCGGCCACGTGAACTACTACAAGTTCCTCACCGCCGGAGCGGTCGGCCCGCTCTCCGGCCACCGGTGGTCGTCCGAGTGGCTGGAGGTCGCCGAGGTCGTCCCCTGCGAGCGGGGAGTACACGCCTGCCGCGTCGCGGACCTGCCGTACTGGATCCAGGACGAGCTGTGGCGGGTCGAGCTGGCGGGTTCCGTCGCGGCCGTGGGACACAAGGTGGTGGCGCCGCGCGGGCGGCTGGCGGCGCGGGTCCCGGGCTGGGACGCCGACGCCGCCGCCGGGTACGTCCGGGCCTGCGTCGGTCGCGCGGCGTGGCACGCCGCGGCGGAGTGCGGCGACCTGGACGACGGTACGCTGCGCGCCGCGGCCGACGGACTGCTCGCGCCGGACGGCGGCCCGTCCGGCATCGACGTCGACGGCCTGCGCGAGCTTGCCCTGCGCCGGCAGGAGGCGGCGGCCCGCGCCGGCCGGCCGACCACGGCCCGGGTCTGCGGCTACCTGGCGGACGCGGTCGAGATGGTTGGCGAGTACCCGGTGGTCGCGATGGGCTACATCGCGGCCCGGGCGGCGCAGGCCCGGACGGTCACGACCGACCCGCTGACCGCCGACCGGTACGACGCGGAACGGCGCTGGCAGGCCGCCTGGCTCGCCGACCGGCTGGGCCTGGCCGACTCCGACTGAAAACCCGGTCCGCCCGGCGCCCGGTCAGGCGCCAACCGGCGGCCCGACCCGGTCGGGACCCGGACCTCAGTGGGTACGGGCGTCAGCCGGCGGCCTCGGCGGCGACGCGCTCGGCCAGCCGGTCGATCCGGTCGAGGTCGGCCGTCTCGTCGTGCTCGACGTCCTCGGCCACCTCACCCCAGAGGTCGGTGAACGCGGACACCCGCAGGTGCAGTTCCTCCTCGGACGGCCCCCGGGGAAAGACCGGATAGGAGTTCGGCGACCCGCCGATCGATCCGCCGGACAGCGATTCGTGGCCCGGCCCGCCGGACAGCGATTCTTCGCCCGGCCCGCCAGACAGCGATTCTTCGCCCGGCCCGCCGGACAGCGATCCGCCGATCGGCTCGACGAGCGCGGCCAGGATCGCCGGGCGCAGCGGATGGTCGACACGAGCCAGCGCGAACGCGGTCGCCCGGTCCGTCATCTCCTGGTAGAACCGCCGGGTGTACTCGTCGGGCGCGCTGACCGCGTGGTCCACATCGCTGGTCGCCCGGTGGAACAGGAAGGCGCACAGCACGGCCCGGCCGTACTCTTCGGCCGCAATGACCTGGCCGGAGCCGGAGCCGGAGCCGGGGTCGGGGTCGGGGTCGGGGTCGGAGGCCGAGCCCTGGCCCGAGCCGGCGCCGGAGGCCGCGAACAGGTCACCGAGGCAGCGGTGCAGGTTGGCCAGCAGCTCCCAGTCCAGGTCGTCGTCCTCGGCCAGCGTCCGCAGCCAGGTGCTCGACTGGCGGCATCGGGCGCCGGCGGCGGCCCGGTCCCCCGCCGTGATCGTCACGTCGGCCCACTCGAAGTACAGCCAGGCCAGCATCACCGGGTCATCCTGGTCCAGAAACTCGCGCTCCAGCCGGGCGTACCCGGCCTCGGCCTCGGCGAGCCGGCCGTCGTACCAGTTTCCGTGCGCGGTGAACAGCCGCAGGTAGAGCCAGGCCCGGTGCCGGGTCTGCTGGACGCTCTCCGGATACCGCGCGTCCTGCCAGCCGCCGCGCAGGCCGCACAGCTCGCCGATCGAGCGCAGTGCCCGGCGTACCTCGGTCCAGTGCGGGCCGGCCGGCTTGTCCGGCCCGAGCGAGTAGTTGTCCTGGAAGCGAAGAAGCTGCTCCAGCAGGGACTGGTCCAGGTCGTCCCGGCCGGCCCGCTGCCAACTTTCCAGCAGTTGCTGGCAGAACGGGAAGTCGACATAGAGGCCCCACCACCAGAACGCCTCCAGGTACAGCACGACGAACTGGGCACGGGTCACCTCCCGCCGGTCCGGAAGCTGGGCTGCGTGGAACAGCCACTCCGTCTCGTACAACTGCCACTCGGCGTCCTCGAACTTGTACCAGGACCCGTACGGCTTCGTGACCTTGTCTTCCTCCCAGGAGTCCAGCTTGTTGTAGTAGTAGTCGGCGGCCCGGCGGTGCACGTCCAGCCAGAGATCGGGCTGGAAGCGGCGGACCGCGTCCGACATGGCGGGCCGGATGAACTCGTGCAGCCGGTACAGGCCGGCGACGGGCAGCGGATCGAGCAGGCTCAGCCGTTCGAACCGCCGTACCGCGATCCCGACCGAGGCGGCATGGGCTGCGGCGTCCTCGCCGTGGACCAGGGCCGCCAGCATCGGTACGTCGAAGGTGTTCAGCAGAGACGCGACCTCGGCCACCCGCCACACCTCGTGGTGCCGGTCCGCGTCGATCACCCTCCGGACGACCTCGTCCGGGTGCAGGTTGCCGTCGCTGGACAGGCTGGCCAGCATCCCGCGCAGCCGCACCGGGTCCAAGCCGCCGTCCGGGTGCGTGCGGATGAGGTGGGTGACCAGGTTGAGGCCATACGGATGACCGCCGGTGAAGTCGACGACCACCCGCGCCAGTCGGGACCCGGACGACTCACCGAACGAGTGCGTCAGGTAGGCGCTGACCTCGGCCAGGGAGAAGCGCCGCAGTTCCTGGGTGCGCTCCGGATCCAGCAGGCCACGCCCGTGCGCGGCGTACTCGCCGGGAAACATCGGCAGCACGACCGTCGTGTCACGCATCCGGGCGACCAGCCGGACGAACCACTGGCCGACCGCGTCGTCGATGAGCGTCTCGAAACCGTCGAACACCAGCACAGCCCGGCGGCCGGCCAGCCAGGTGCGCCAGTCCGCGAGGAACGCCTCGTCGACCCGGGCCTGCGCGTTGCGGATCCGCTCGGTCGGATTGGTCTGCGCTTCGTTGACCGTGGTCGCGATCTCGACGTTCCGGATCTCGCCACGCCACCCCCCAGACTGCAGGTTGTGCTGCACGTTGATCGTCGAGCTGCCCACGTTCTGCGACTTTTCGACGGCCACCTGGAATCCGGCGAACCGCTCGGCGATGTTCTTCACCAGGTCGAGGAGGAGCTTGGTGGAATTGCCGAGCAGCAGGTGCGAGGAGGCGACCGTCGCGTCGTCCTCGTACTGGCCGCTGTACGACTCGCTCAGCCCGTACAGCAACAGTGAGGCGTCGTCCTGCTCGGGCAGCAGGAGGACGTCCGGCAGGTCCCGCCGGATCGCCGCGCGCAACTGGCTCAGGAAAGAGGACTTCCCCATGCCGTGGCCACCGAGAATGATCAGCGGGCCGTGCCCCAGGGTCTGGATCCGGCGCAGCACCCAGCGCAGTTCGAGATCCCGATCGATCAGGCCGTCGGTCACCCGGATCACCCGGTCCGGGCGGTCGCTCCCGGTCGTGGCCGGGATCGGGTGCGCGGGCACCGTCGGCCGCGCGGCCGGGATGACCGGGCCGGTCACCACCGGCGGCGGCACCGGGGTGGTGGTCGCCACCGGGGCCGGTGTCGGGCCGGTCACCGCCGGCGGCGCCGGCGCCACCGGTGGCGGTGCCGGCGCTGCGTCCGCTGCCGGCGGCGCTGCGTCCGCTGCCGGCGGCGCTGCGTCCGCTGCCGGCGGCGCTGCGTGCGCTGCCGGGGCTGCCTGCGGCGCTGCCGGCGATGCGGGGGGTCTGGCCGGTGGTGCGGGCATGGCCGGTGGGGTGAGCGGGTCGGGCGTGTAGTCGCCGATCCAGACGTCCTCGACCAGGCCGCCCAGGCCGGTGGTGATCTCCGTGCCGTGGCCACGGTTGGAGAGGAGGATCCGGCGGATCTTGCCGGAGCGCCCGGCCCGGATGACATTGCCGAACCGGGTCACCGCCGGTCCGGCCGCGCTCGGACCGAGCACGAAGAGGGCGGCCAGGAAACCTCCGATCCCGGCCAGCCAGGACACCACCTCGACCCCGCGCAGTCCCCAGACGACCGCGACGGCCCCGAGGCCCACGGCGATCACCAGGGACATGACGGTCCACAAGGTCCTCTTCGCCGGTCTCTTCACGATTACAGCTTCCGGGTGTCCGGCCTGGAGGGTCGTCAGGTGTTTGCGCCGTTCTTCTCGATGAACCGCCAGAATCGCCCGCCGGGACGGCACGGCTTTCCGCGACCCGCCTCGTCGGGCTGACAGATCTGCGGAGGTTCCGCAGGTGGCACGGGATCCCGCCCGGATCCGTCCGGGGTCAGCGGTCGGCCATCAGCCACCGGGTGACGGCGGTGCCTGCCGTAGTAATGGACGTGCGGGCGCGCTCGGCGGGCCGTTAGGGTCGCCCGGTGGCGTCGAACCTGGACTGTGTTGGGCTGTCGGTCTCGGACCGCGAGGCGATGCATCGGCTGGCGGTTTCGGCCATCGAGACGGGCGAGCTGATCGCCCGACGCGGTGACCGTTTCCTGTACCGCTGGCAGGATCCCAGCGGAGCGCGGCTGGTCGTGTCGACCGAGGGTCGCCAGATCGTGGACTTCCTGCCGTCGCTGGCGGCGGAGCCGGGTGCCCGACTCGCCCAGGTCCGCGCGGAGAACGACGAGGTGGCGTTCGCCGACGTGCTCGACGACGACGGGGAGCTGGTCACCCGGTTGGCCGCGGAGTTCGAGCAGCGCAGCATGTTCCCGGCCGATCCGGTCGAGGGCCGGGCGAGCCTCGTCGCGCTGGGGGTCGACATGACCGTGCACGCCTCGACGGAGGCGTTCGCCGAGTCCGACGCCAGCCTGCTCAGCGGCGGTAGCGGTGTGGACAGCAGCGGCGGTGACGGTGGGAGCGGCGGTGGCGGCGGCCGAAGCGGCGCCGCCGGTGGTGAGGATCGCGGCGAGCCGCCCGCGCACTACGTCGAGAACGGATGGTCGTGGCCGCCCCGGATGGCCACCGAGTCGTTCATCTCGTACGGGGTGTTCAACCAGGGCGAGGCGGCGGAGGCGTACGCCCGACTCAACGGTGTGGTGCTGGCCGCCGACGTGCGGACGGTGACCGCGACCGGGCAGCGGTTCGTCGCCGCCCGGGTCCGCTGCGCCGGGTTCGAGGCCGACGTGTGCCTGCCGGCCGAGGTGGAGACCACGGCACCGGCGCCGGGCAGCGTGGTCGCCGGCACGGCGTTCCTGGTCGCCTCGCTGCCGGAGCTGCCGCTGCCCCGGGAGACGCCCGGCCGCTCCTGGCTGCCCTGGCGACGGCGCTGAGGAAGCGACCCAGCCGGACAACACCGGTGGGCGACGCCTGTGCCGAGGCAGCCGCCTCCTACGGGTACAGCGCTCCGATCGTCAGCTTCGCGGCCTGGGCGATCAGCTTGTCGTCGTACGCGGCGTCTTTAGTGTCGCGGCTGGACAGGATCGCCAGCACGATGGGAGCGTGACCCGGGGGCCACACCACCCCGATGTCGTTGCGGGTGCCGTACCCGCCGGAGCCCGTCTTGTCGCCGACCTGCCAGCCGGCCGGCACCGCGGCCCGGATGAGCGTGTCCCCGGTGGTGTTTCCCCTGAGCCACCCGGTCAGCGTGGCGCGGTCGTCGGCGGCGAGCGCGTCGCCGACGACGTACGCCCGCAGGTCGGCGGCGAGCGCCCGGGGGCTGCTGGTGTCCCGCCGGTCGCCGGGCGCGGCCTCGTTGAGGTCCGGCTCGGTCCGCTCCGGGTCGGTGACCTGATCACCGAGGGCGCGCAACGTCCGCTTGAACCCGGCTGGACCGCCGAGCCGCTTGAGCAGGAGGTTGCCGGCGGTGTTGTCGCTGTACCGCACGGCGGCGTCGGCCAACTCCCCCAGGGTCATCCCCTTCGCCACGTTGCGCTCGGTGACCGGCGAGTGCGCCAGCAGCTCGGCCCGTGAGTAGCGGACGACCTGGTCAAGCTCGGCGGTCGAGGTGGACCTCAACACGGCCGCGGCGGCGAGTGCCTTGAAGGTCGATGCGTACCCGAACCGCTCGTCGGCGCGATGCCGCACCACCCGGCCCGTACCGGTGTCGACGGCGTAGATCCCGAGGCGGGCGTGGAACGCCGCCTCCAGCCGGGCGAAGTCCGGCGTCACCACCGGCGGCGTCACGGAGCCGCCGGCCGGGCCGGGTGGGGCGGTGGCCGGGCTGGGTTGGCCGCCATTTTGGCCCGACGCGGCGGCCGGGGTCGACCCGGGCGCGGTCGGGGCATCGGTTGTCGAACAGGCCGCGAGTGCGGCGAGTACCAGCCCGGCGGTGACCGTCGCGGCGCTCAAGCGAACCCCGAGGATCACTCGTGACCACGCCCCATCGCCCGTGGCCGTCGGCCGCCGCCCAAACATCCCGAATTCCACGCTGTCCAGGCTAAGTCTCAGGCACGGTAAGACGCGGCGGGCACGGCGGTGACGAAGGTCGACACTGTCGGTCCGATCCGGTGACACGTACCGGACAGCGCCGGCCGGCGCGGGGCAGCAGGATCTTCACAAGAAGATCCGCATCCACGGGAGGCAGAGAACATGCGGAAACTGAGAATTGTCGGAGCCACTGTCCTGTCCGCAGCGCTCGTGGCGTTCAGCCCGACCCCGGCGCACGCCGCGACCAGCGCCACCTTCTACAACGACTACCTGCTCGTCTACGTCGACGCCGGGCAGAGCTTCCCGTACGTGAAGGTCTGCGACCGCAAGACGGACGGCGAGCGGGTCGGGGTGGAGGTCTCGGGTTCCTTCCACGCCTGGTTCACCAGCGCGGAGGACACCAACGGCAGCAACGGGACCTCGGACTCCGCATGCGGCATCGGGTACTTCTCCGAGTCACCCGAGCACAACGAGCGGATCTACATCGAGGGCTGGCGGCAGAACGGGGCGAGCGGCACCCCGCACAACTGGCTCGACGGCGCCTTCACCTTCACCGGCTGACGGCCAGCACCGGCGTTGTCCGCCGAGCCTCTGTGGGCGGGAGCGGTCGACGCCGCGACAGAAGGATCCGAATGGTGCCGCTCTGACCTTTCCTTCCCGCTGACAGCGCGCCTGTGTCGGAAGTAGCTCGGAGCGGCGGTTTTGTTGCCGTACATGATGGGCGTACGGGCGCGGAGGGTGAGCCGCTGGGATCCGCCCGTGGCGTCGAACCTGGACCGCGTGGGCATCCAGTAGGCCAGTCGGTGGGGATCACCCTGTGGTCACGAACCGGACCGGTTCGTCGAGTAACGTGGCCGCGCCGCGGAAGTCGGCGAGCCGGGCGGCCACGGTGGCCATGGCCAGCCGGTCCGGCAGGGCAGCGCTGAACTTGAGCCCCCGTACCGCTCGCTCGTTGACCTCGGGTAGGCAGAGCCGGTGCCCCGCGTCGGCGGTCAGCGCACTCCAGTCGCCCGGGGTCAGGTCGGCACGCAGCCGGATGGCGTAGTCGTCGAAACGGTGCGCGGGGTCGACCACCTCGCCGAGGGTCGCCGTGAGGGTGGCGTTGGCCCGCAGCCCCGCCCAGGTCCACCACCGGAGATCACCACGCTTGTCGCGCAGGATCACACTGCCGCCCGGATGTACCAGCGACATCCACTCGTCGCGTTGCACCGCCAGCCGGTCCCGGGCGCGACCGGTCAGCCGGACGGGTGGATCGGCACCGAGCAGCACCTCACGCATGGCGCGGGCAAGCTCGACACCGAGCCCGACCCAGCCGGTGCCGGGCCACCGGGCCCGGCCACCGCCGTCGGCCGGTTCGACGAAACACCGACGGCGACGCCAGTCCACGTACGTCACCCGCCAGCTACGGCCACCGAGCAGCAGCAGCCGGGGGCCCTCCACCTTCTCGGTGAGCAGGTCCGGGTTGATCCGGCCCAGCTCGGATCGGCCGTGCAGGGCGGTGAACTCGGGTGGACCGGTGAACACGGCCGTCAGCTCCATGAAGTGCCGCCGACCGAACTGTTCCTCGGCGGTGGGTCCGATGAACAGCATGCCGCCGTCGCTGTCGAGGTAGCCGAGTTCGACGAGGTGCCGCAGGATCGGCTCGGCGCCACGGCCAAAGGGCACCAGTTGGTTCCACCAGCGGTCCCAGAGTTGGTCTCCAACGCGCTGCTCCTGCAGGCAGAGTGCGAGGAACTGCTGGGCGACGATGTGTCGGGGTTCGGGCGGAGGCACGACCGGTTCGACCCAGCCCTGGCTCCAGCGCAGCAGCAGACCTGCGGCGGCCACCAGGGAGCCCGGGCTCCGGCACAGGAACAGACAGTTGCGGGCGCTGCCGGGCCGGCGGCCGGTGCGGCCCAAGCGCTGCAGGAACGATGCCACGGTGCTCGGGGTGTCAACCTGAATGACCCGGTCGAGGTCGCCGACGTCGATGCCGAGTTCGAGGGTGCTGGTGGCGACGATGACGCAGTCCCGTGCCTCGGCGAACGCCTGCTCGGAGCGCCGCCGCTCCTCAGCCGAGAGGGATGCGTGCGACAGGAACGTGGTGACGCCACGCTCCCGGAGCAACTGGCCGAGTTCCTCGACAGTCTGCCGGGCCTCGCAGAACACCAACCGCTTCTCCCCGGCGTGCAGCGCGGCGATCACGGTGGCCGCGTTGGCCAGCGTGCCGACGTAGTCGAGTTCGATCTCACCGGGCGGCGGCGTACCGGCCGGAAGCGGGACTGGACCGGCCAGATCCGGGGCGATCACCCGGGCTGGCCGGTGACCCGCGCCAGAGCCCTGCAACCAGGTCAGCAGCTGCTCGGGGTTGCCCACGGTGGCGGACAGGCCGACCCGTTGCAGGGGCCGGCCGATGACGTGGCTGAGCCGTTCCAGCACGGCGAGCAGGTGCCACCCCCGGTCGTCGCCGGCGAAGGCGTGCACCTCGTCCACCACCACGACGCGCAGGTCGGCGAAGAACTGCCGATGGTCGACGTTGACGCTCACCAGCATCGCTTCCAGGGATTCCGGGGTGGTGAGCAGAATGTCCGGGCGTTGCCAGAGAATGGTGCGCCGCGTGGAGGCCGCGATGTCACCGTGCCACAGCGCTGCCGCGCGTCCGAGCCAGCCCACATACCGCTCAAGTCGCGGGTGCAGGTTGTTGAGCAGGGCCTTGAGCGGGCAGAGGTAGAGCACGGAGGTGCCCGTCCAATGTTCGGCAGCCATCCGGGACAGCAGCGGAAACACGGCGGCCTCGGTCTTGCCGCCGGCGGTGGGTGCCAGCAGCAGTGCGTCCTCACCTGCGATCAACGGGGCAACCGCGGCACGCTGCAGGGGCCGCAGGTCGGGCCAGGCCAGGGTGTTGACGATGTGGTGCAGCACCACCGGATCGAGGGCGCTCACCGAGCCAGACCTGTTTCCGTCCGCAAAGCGCGCAAGACCGGTCCGCTCCTCGCGCTCACATCGTCAGCTCGACGTCGTCGGCCGAGGAAGCCGGTCCCGCCGCGAGGTTGCGTTCCTCGTCGGTCAGCTCATCGGGCCGCAGGGTGAGTGCGTACTGCCGGCGCGGGTCCCAGTCGTCGAACTGGTCGACCCGGTCGAACACGTCGGCCACCAGCTTCTTCAGGTAGATCCGGGGCGCGACGCCCACCCGTCCGCCGAGCCGACCGGCCACGGCGCGGGCCAGCTCCCCCAGGTACGCGTCGTCCACCCGATCGGAGACCGAGGTGCTGGGGTAGATGTCCCGCACCCGGACCCCCAACTCGACCAGCGCGTCCTCGGTGAAACCGGGCAGCCGCAGCTGGGTGGCGCGCGGGTTGTCGTACCGGGGATCGGGGCCGAAGTCTGTGGCGAGCCGCTGGGCGAGCGGCGCGAGCCGCTGCACGCCCTGTTGCCCGTCGAAGAACGCCGGGGTCCCGGTGATCAGCAGGAACAGCCCGGGGAACCGGCCGGCGTAGATGTCGTCGACGAGCTGCCGCAGTGCGTTCAGCGCTTTGTCCCGGGCATCGGAACGGACCCGTTGCAGGGTCTCCACCTCGTCGAGCACCAGCAGCAACCCCGCGTGCCCGCTGTCAGTGAGCACGGTCAGCAGGCCCTGCAGGAAGCTGAGCGCGCCGAAGTGGTCGAGATCGCCCTTCACCCCCGCCGACCGCCGGGCCGAGGCCGCCACGTGCGGTTGGCCGCCGAGCCAGGCCGCCAGACCGTCGGCGGACACCTGGTCGCCCCGGCCGGTCGCCGTCCGGTAGCCCCGCAGCGCGGCGGCGAATCCGGGAGTACGCCGGGAGATCTCTGCCAGCCGCCGTTCCAGCAGCTCGCTGACGGCTTGGTCCAGCGCGTCGGCGTCGTCCTCGGTGGCCGTGCCGGCGGCCAGCACATCCTCTTCGAGCGCGTAGATCCAGCCGTCGAGGACGGGCCGGAACGCGCTCGGGGTGAACTGCTCGGTGGCCAGGTGTTCGACCAGCCGCCGGTACACGGTCTCCATCCGGTGCAGCGGCGTCTCCAGTTCGGAGACCTGCACCTCGGCGACGGCGAACCCGCGCCGCTTGGCTCGCTCCCCCAGCCAGCGGGTGAAGAACGTCTTGCCGGCGCCGTACTCGCCACGCACCGCCTTGAACACGCTGCCGCCGCCCGCCACCCGGTTCAGGTCCTCGTCGAGGGCCCGGGTGAACCGGTCCAGCCCGACTGCCAGGGCGTCCAGGCCGTTGGTGGGTACGACGCCGCGGCGCAACGCGTCGATGATGTCCCGCCGGCGCCGGGCGGAGATCTCCACGCTCACAGCGACATCCTTCGGTCCCGCTGCGTGGCTGGCAAACCCGGCCAACTCCCCCCGCTCACGGTGACTCCAGGCCGAATTGTTCGACCAGCAGCGGGATGTCGAGCTTCGCGGTCTGGTTGTCGGCGTCGAGGGTGAGCACCGGGTATCCCTCGACCTGCAGCAGCCGTTGCAGGGCGGTCAGCACCGGCCGGATCCGGTGCGCCGGTACGTCCGCCCGGGTGGCCAAAGTGTCCAGCGGGGCCCGTCCGTTGCCGGCGACGAGGGCGCCGACCAACGCGGCGACCCGCTCGTCCGGCAGCGGTGCCCGGGCGTCCCGCCGGTCCGCGTAAACCGGGCTGGCCAGCAGCGCGTCCACCAGGGGCGCGCCGGGGTGCGCCGCCGGGGTGGGAGCCGGCGCCGGCGCCACGGGGGCGGGCCGCACGTCCGGTGGTACGGAGGCGGATGGCAGGTCGAACAGTCCCTCGTCCTGGGTCGGTGGCTTGGGTCGACGGCTCCCGCCGCGCCGGGCGACCGGCGTCTCCGGCGATGGGGCGGCATCCACCTCCGCTGAGTCTTCCCGTTCCGTCAGAGGTTCCCGCCACCATTCGGGGCTGGCCACCGGGGCGCCCGTCCAGCCGGGCACGGTCAGTTCGTCGTACGGGGTGAACAGCAGCAGCGGGATCACCGCCTCGGCCGGTGACGCTCCGCCGTGGTAGCCGGCCTTGCGCGGCCCGTACCGCAGATCCTCGCGCCACGGCAGCACCACCGCTGCGCCGTAGCCGACGCGGCTGCCGGTGAACAGCAGCTCGCCGTCGCCGGCCGGTTCGGTCGCCGGTCGCCACCGGTTCCCGGTGGAACCGGAGGGGCGGACGACGGCGTCCTGCGCCCGGTCGATCACGTGCCCGTGGTCGGAGACCAGGACGACGACCCGGTCGGAGGTGACGGCCAGCAGGTCGCGCAGCCCGTTCACGGTGTCGGTGCCCCAGGTGGTGGTGCCCGGCGTGCTGCGGTCCAGCGCGTCGTCGATGGTGTTGATGACCGCGGCCACCACCGGCACCTTCGGGTTGTCGAGGGCGTCGGTGACATCGGTGTCGAGCGCGGCACCGGCCGGGGCGCGCAGGGCGGCCTTGTGCAGCAGCACGCCGCCCGGGAACCGCTCGGCGAAGGCCTTCGCCTCGGCCGCCCGGTCCCCCGCCGCGATCCGGCCGCTGAGCAGGCTGCACCGGCTCACCTCGGTCACCGTGGGCAGCGCCGCGAGGACCCCGGTCCGCGCCTCGCCGTCGGGGGTCAGCTCCAGCCAGCCGGTGTTCCGGGCCACCGATTCGGCGATCTCGGTGCTGGCCGCGGTACTCATGCCGTCCAGCACCACCAGCAGCACCCGGCGGCCGGCGTCGAGGATCGGCTGGACCACCCGGTCGAGGACGTCCTCGACCCGCAGCAGCGCGCCGGGTTCGCGCTCGGCCTCGGTGGCGTCCTGCAGCAACTCGGCGAATTCCCGGTCGTGCCGGGTGCGCCGCGCGTCGACCGCCCGGTGCAGCAGCCGGTACGCCTCGGCCACCGGACCGTCGTGGTCCCCGGCGAACACGTCGAGCCGGGCCCGGTCGACCCACCCGTCCTGTCGGACCTGCCGCAACGTCGACGCCAGCAAGGTCTTGGGCGCTGACGGGTCCGGGGTGGCCAGCCAACGCAGCAGCCGGACCGCCATCCGGGCCGTCTCCACCCGGTCCCGGTCTGCTGCCCGGTGTTCCTCCACCCGAGCGAGCAGGTCCTGTGCCCGGCCGACCAGCGCGGGCGACGGCGTACCGGCGTCCGCGGTCGGTACCGCCAGCCGGACGGCCGCGGCGAACTCGCGCATCCGGTGGGTGAAGCCGCTGGGCAGCACGGTCGAGGCGCCCAGCCGGTCGGCGAGGCCGATCTCGGCGGCGATCTCCTCGGCCCGGTGCAGCATCCGGCGCGCCTCCCGGCGTACCGGTTCGGCGCCGTCCATCGCCCGGTAGAGCCACGCCTCGGCGGCGGCCACGAACGCCGCCGCCTGGGGACCGGTGAGCCGAACGCCGCCGAATCTCGGTTCCAGCCGGGTCCGCGCCACCGCGATCTCCACGTCGGCCCGGTCGCCGACGCCGCGCGGCCACAGCACCCCGGCCAGCAGACCCAGCGGTACGGCGTCCACCCCGTGGTCCGCGCGGACCGCCGCCAGGACGGGTACGGCCACCGGCCCGGCCACCTCGGCCAGGAACGCACCGATCCCGTCGGCCCACGGCTGCGGCAGGGTGACGAACCGCATCTGCGCCGGGGCGTGGGTGCTCCACTGCAGCAGGCCGGCCCCGTCCAGCTGGTCCGGCTCCAGCCGCAGCAGCTCTCCGGCGAGGTGCCGCAGCGCGTGGTCGCGGGTCAGCACGGTGCCCTGCGGCGCGGGCCAGCCGTCGGTCGGGGCGAGTTCGGTCACCGCGTCGGCCACCCACCGGCCGGTGCGGATCAGGCCCTGGTCGACCTGGGTCTGGTTGCCGAACGCCTGCCGGACCAGGTCCCACGGGTCGACGCTACGAGTGGTCTGCCGGCTCAGGTGCGCCAACAGCCCGTCGCCCAGTTCCGCGTCGGTGAGCGGGGTGAGCAGTACCAGGCGCTCCGGTTCGGCCCGGTCGGCCAGGGCGGCGCGGACGGCGATCGGCGTCGGGCACGGCACCACCCGGACCGGCATACCGGCGACGGTGAGCACCGGGTCGTCGGCCCACTCGGGTCGGGCCCGCAACGCGATGGCCGGCGCGTCGTCCCGCTCGGCCAGCCAGGCTTCCACCTTGCGGCGCACGGCCGCAGGACGTACCGCCGGTTGGGTCGCCGTCACGGTCGCTCTCCGGTCACGGTCCAGGTCACCTCGACCCGACGGCCGGCCGCCAACTCGGCCCGGAGCTGGTCGGTCAGCGCCGTCAGACCGTTCTCGTCGGAGACGATCCGGGACGTCGCAGCGGCTGGCTGACCCGGTCTCGGCGTGGGATTCGGCGGAACGATGACCGGCGGAGTACCCAGCGGCGGCTTCGGTTCGATCGTGGACGGTGTGACGATCAGCGGATCCTGGCCCTGTGGGAGCCTGACCGCTTGCCCCTCGGCGAGCAGCGCAGCCGTGCTGGTGACCGCGTTGTCGAGGGCGCTCCGCAGATCCACGACGTGCTGGTCGCGGCGGGCCGCGTCGCGTAGCTGGTCGATGATGGTCCGGGCCCGGTCGTCGGTCCCGGCGCGGGCGGCCACGGCGGTGAGCAGCGGCCACTGGGTACGCCGCAGCGCCGAGGTGAGCCCGGCTGCCTGCTTGTAGATCACGCTGGCCGCCTGCGCTCCAAGGTCGCCGAGCCGGTCGGCGCCGGAGCCCTCGGCCACGAGGTCGACCAGCACCACGTCGTCCTGCTCGTGGGCGAGCACGGCCAGGAACTCCGCCATCCGGCGCGCGTTTCCGAGCCGGCCGTCCGGATCAGCCCGGTCCAGGTTGAGCAGGTCTGCGTGGTTGCCCAGCTCGGTGACCAGTTCGGCGGCGGCGCCGACGTACCGGCGGGCCACCTCGCGCACCGTCCTGGCGACCTCCCCGAGGTTGGCCGGGGTGCGCCACACCGGCAGGGGTTCACCGAAGAGCCCCTGGCCGAACTGGACGGCCTTCTTCCATTCCTCTTCGCCGGGCATGGGTGGGTGCCGCAGCTCGAACCGGTCCTCGACGCCCTGCACGACGGCCACCGTGACCTTCCCGCCGTGGTCGTACCAGCCGAGCTGCTGTTCGAGGGCGAAGACCGCGATGATGAGGTTCTGCAGGTCGCGGTCGAAGCCGCGTGCCTTCGGTACGTCCAGCAGTTCGCGCAGCATGTGGACCGGGAAGTGCTCCCGGTAGTCCTGCCGCGCGGCCTCCTGGAGCAGGTGCCTGCTCCAGAAGCAGGTGTTGAGGTCCAGCACGTACCGGTGGTCGATCAGTTCGCCCAGCTGCAGGTTGTTGCCGATCCGCCGCAGCAGCCGGTGGTCGGCCGGCGGTACCGAGATGCCGTGGGTGGGGTCGGCGGCGGCCTGCCGGGCGTAGTCGAGCACCTTGTTGAGTTCGGCCCGACTGACCGGTTTCTCGTCCACCGGGAGCGCCGGGGTGCCCGGGTACGACCAGTCGAGCAGGTCGTGGGTGAGGTTCTTGAAGGCGTCGGCGAGGGTGCCGCCGCGCGGATCGCCGAGTCGCAGCCCTTCGGCGAGGGTGTGCAGCACTCCCACCGTGTCCAGCTCGACATCGGATTTCTGCGGGTTGGCCGCCCCGTACGCCTGCTTGAGCGCGGTGACCAGGCCCTCCCGCAGCTGGCTCTGCCGCTGCTGGAGGTAGACCCGACCCTGCTGCCGGTCGGTCGTGGGCCAGTCGGCGGCCAGGTTGTTTAGTCGTTCTCCCGCGCCACCGACGCCGAGCAGATAATTGATCTTCGCGAGTTGGGCGACCCGGCCCATCATGTCGTCGGTCAGATACAGCGGAAGCCAGAAGACGGTGTTGGATCCGCGGTCCAGTTCCTCGATCCGGGCCCGGTCGGCGGCGCGCGGGTAGCCCTGCGGGTCGAAGGGGTAGTCGACGACGATCCGCCACGATTCTCCGGGCGCGATCAGCGCGGACACCGGCATGGTGTCGGGGTCGCGGACGTTGCCGAACTTGACCTGCACGATGTGTCGCCGTCCGCGCCACTCGCGCGGATGTTGCAGCTCGCCGTGCGTTCCCTCGGTGCCGGCGAGTCCCATCTCGACGCTGATCAGCTCGCGCAGCAGTTGCTGGCGGACGCCGGCCGAGGTTTCCCCGAGCGGCACCAGGTCGAGCAGCTTGTCGAAGTCGACGGTGTGCAGCTTGAGCGACACCACCGGGTCGTGGTCGTCGGTCAGGTGCAGTTCGCCGGCGTCCTGCTCGATCTTGCGAAGCCGCTGCAGCACCATGGTGTTCTCGTAGCCGGGGATCGGCGCGGTGATCGACCCGAAGTTCAGCGCGTGCAGCTTGGCGGCGGTGAGGTTGTGCAGGGCCGGCACGTCGGGTACCAGCGCACCCAGCAGGATCGTCTTGATCAGCTTGTCGTCGAGCTGGAACTGGGTGTTGCGGGCGGCCTCCTCCTCGCCGATGCCGTTGAGGGTGAGCAGGATCGGTCGCAACTTGCGCAGGTAGAGCGTGCGGGCGGCCTCGAACTGCTGGCGCAGCTTGGGCCGGTCGGGCAGTTCACCGTGCAGCACGAGCGGGTCGAACAGGGCGGCCACCCCGATCAGGTCGTTGACCCGCAGGGTGTCGCGGCGGTCGACCAGTAGTTCGGTCATCACCTTCAGTGCGGTCCGTTCCCGCTGCAACGCCTGGGACAGCGCGACGAGCGTCGCCACCAGGGCCGGTGAGAACGGGTAGAGCTGGCGGAACGCGGTGGCGTCGGAGCCGATACCGGCGTCGCCGTACTGGGCGCCCAGCAGCAGCGTGTCCCACACCTCGCGGTTGTGCTTCACGGCCGCGAACGCGGTGTCGATGGCCCGTCGCGCGGTCTCATCGTTCGGCTTGAGCAGCCGCTTCTCGGTGATCTCCGGCAGGTTCGTGTCGGCCAGCACGATCTCGCCGAGCCGGCCCTGCACGCTGCGCATGACGTGCGCCAGCGCCTCCCGTTCGGTGCCGCCGACCTGCGGGCCGAGGAACTCCTCCAGGTTGCGCTGGCGGGCCACGAACGACACCAGTGGCAGTGGCCGGGCGGTGTCGGCGGATTCGACCAGCTTGTTGAGCTTGGCGCCCTCGGTGTTGACGAAGGTGTGGTCGGCGATCCGGCCGGAGAGCCAGAGGATCAGCTCGTCCAGGAACAGCACGATCGCGTCGTACCCCAGGCTTTTGGCGTGCCGGGTGATCACCGCGAGGCCGGTGTCCAGGTCGAGGTATTCGGCGCTGTGCACGGCGCCCCGGAAGAAGGTCTCAGTGAGCGCACTGACCAGCGCGTCCCGGTCCTTGGTGCCGGGCGGCTGCGCCGCGGCCTCCGCGTACCGCTGCGGGGTCCAGCCGTCGCGGCTGGCCCGCAACGCGGCCAGGCCGCTGCCAGCGCCGGGTCCGGCGCTGCCGCCGCGCAGGGTTTCGAAGAACCTGTCGTCGCCCAGGGTCCGACGCAGGCCGGCGGCGTTCTCCAGCAGCGCGTCCGACCGGTGTACGGCCGGAAGCGGCGCGTCGGGATGCGCGGCGGTGACGTGCCGCAGGTATCCCTCCAGGATGGCCTGCTCGACCGACCGCGCGTCGAGCATGTGCAGGGTGAGGCTGAGGAACCGCCGGCCCGGCAGCCAGGAGTCGGCCGCGAGGATCGGTTCGGCCAGGCCGGGAATCTCCCGGGCCCTGGTGTTCTGCGCCAGGATCTCCCGCAGCACGGCCATGAAGTGCGACTTGCCGGACCCGAACGAGCCGTGCAGGAAGACCGCCTGGGAGCGGCCGGTGGTCGCGGCGTGGCCGATCCGGCGCAGCGCTTCGGCGAAGTTGTCCCGCAACTGATCGGTGACCACATACCGGTCCAGGTCCGCGCCCTCGGCGGCCTTGACGACAAAGTCGCCCTCGCTCACCGAGTCCGGGATCTCGATCAGTTCGCGCAGCAGAGTCACACCCAACTCCTTCATTGCCTCCCCAGGGGTTGGCCACGCTACCGAGCGACAGGAGCTATTAGAAGAAGGTCATGATCCGAAATCCGGTCCGACCAGCGGGACCGTGGCTGCTTCTGTCGAGCGGCCTCACCCGGCCGGCGGAACCCCCGCAGGTCAAGGGTTCAGACGCTCCAGGGGTCAACCACTGACCAGGACAAAGTCAAATTCCTGACAGCTGAACACCATCGCGATTTGTGAGCATGATGTCACTACGACTGTGGCGGAGGTGCCCGCTGGTGCCCATCTCGTGGCGAAGGCGCAACCGGAGCACTCGACTCCGCCCCGAACACCAGATCTATCTCCTGGTCCATGTTCTCCTCGTCCTCGGCGGGCTGCTCGTCGCACAGATCGGCGGAGAGGTGTGGCTTGCCGTCGGCACGTCGATCTGTGCGACCGGAGTCTGCGGGTGGGTGATCTTCCTCTGGCTCCGGATCACGGAGCAGGCGGTTCAGGGGCAACGGCGCATCCAGGGACTCGGCCTCATCGACGCCTTCCCCGCGCGCTCCGTACCGATCCGCCCGGAGTACGAACGCCGGTTCTTCGCGGCCCGACAGCAGATCGACTTCCTGGGGTTCGGACTTCGTGCCTTGCGGGAGGACTTCGGCGATCAGATGGGAACGTGGTTACGGCGAGTCCCCGTACGGGTCCTGCTCGTCGATCCCGAAGCACCCACAGCGGACTGGACCTACGCGCACCAGCGCGACCTGGAGGAACGCAACAGCCCGGGATCCATCGCCACCGACGTCGTGAACTTCCTGCGGGCCATGGAGCCGGTCAAGAACAGCTTTCCCGACCGCTTTCACATTCGGCTGTACTCATGCCTGCCCGCGATCAACGTGTGTCGGATCGATGATGAGATCTTCTGGGGTCCGTACGTGTTGGGCGCGCAGAGTCGCAACACCCCGACCTTCCTCGTCACACGCACCGGGACCCTGTTCAATGTGTTGCGCGGCCACTACGAGCAGGTCTGGACGGACCCCCGATACTCGCGGGACGGATTTCACCGGACCGAACTGGGCTTTCGGGCCGTCGTGAGCGAACCACCCGCGCCCGACCATTCGATTAGGGAACCCAAATGAAGATTGATCCCGACGCACATCACCGAGACTCCAACGTCCGCCCGGCAGTTGGCGTCGGCGTCATGCTCCGACGCGGCGACGAGGTGCTGCTGGGTCGGCGACGCGGCGCGCACGGCGCCGATACCTACGGTTGGCCCGGTGGTGGCTTGGCATTTGGCGAGTCGTTGACCGATGCCGTCCACCGAGAGGCGCTGGAGGAGGCTGGCGTGAAGGTGACCGGCACTCCTCGGTTGGTGTGTGTCAGCAACGTCGTGGAATACGGCCGCCACTACCTGGACCTCGAGTTCGAGGTGACCGAGTTCTTTGGCGAGCCCACGGTACGTGAGCCTCACTTGATCGAAAGCTGGCAATGGTACCGCCTTGACGACCTGCCAGCCCCGCTGTTCAGACCGTGCCAGCTCGCCCTCGCCTCGCTGCGCGACAGGCGATTGCTCAACGATGGCTGATCCGCCGGAACGCACCTGGACGGTGCTCGGCGGCCTACACTTCGACCTCGCAGCCGCCGTCGATCGGCCTTGGCTACGCGACCACGCCAGCCGGGATGCCCAGATCTGGACGGAGATCCACACCGAGTTCGGTGGTGTCGGCGGCAACATGGCACATCACCTCCACGATCTGGCGCGGCCGTGTGCGCTCGTGGCGGTCGTCGGCGACGACGACATCGGTCAGCTCCTGCTGCACCGGATCAGGGTGGCACTGCCTGACGTGGCGCTGTATCCGACGGTCGTCCCCGCCATCCCTACCGGGGTGGTCGCGCTGTTGCACACTGTCGAACGGGAAGACCGGCGGCGGCTGGTGATCGGGCCCGCCCGGTCGGCGGTGGATGTGGTCGATCATCACCACATCGACGGGATCCTGCGGGAGCTGCGCAGGCGGTCCGCCGACCTGATCCTCGACGGCTACCTGCTGCGGGGCCGCACCGCCGGGTGGGCTGGCCAATTGACGCGGCTACGGGCGGACGGCTGGCGGGTCCACCTGGAACTGGTGCCCCATGACCTCGGCCATGAGGTCGACGCCGCCGCACTGACGGCCGTCCTCGCCGCCTGCGCCACAATGTCGACGAACATGAGCACCCTGGAACGGATCCTCGACCTGCCGTCGCCGTCCACTCCGGTGACACCGGCGGCGCGGGCCGCACGCCTTGCGGACCGGGTTGAACCGGTGCTGTCCGGCACCGGCGCCGAGATCCTGGCCAGATTCGGTCGCGGTGACGCCGAACTCTGCCTGCGGCTGCCCGACGGATCGGGTCCGGAGCTCTGGTCGTACGACCTGGACCGGGCCCGGCGCGGCAAGAGCACCCAGGACCGGCTCCTCGTCCACGAGTTGACCGGCACGGTCGACCTCGTCGGTGGACGTCGACTGCCGATGTGAAGGGAGGTGGCAGACATGCCGACGACGCGAGTCACGGTTGTCGCGCCCTGTCGGGTCCACTTCGGCCTGGTCTGGATGACCGATGGCACACCTTGGGTCTACGGCGGTGCCGGGTTGACGCTGTGGCACCACCGCACAGTGGTGGAGGGAACACGAATCCGTTCGGCCAGCGTCCTCGTGACCGGCGGCTCTGCCGAGGCTCGGGCGTTCGTCACAGAGCGGCTCGCGACCGCCGGGCTGACCGGGGTACGACTCGACATCCGAGAGATGCCGCCCGATCACGTCGGCCTGGGTTCGAAGACAACCGTGGCGTTGGCCAGTGTCGAGGCCGCCTGTCGGCTCCTCGGCCTGCCGGCCACTCCCGAGACGATCGTCCGGGTCACCGGCCGCGGTGGCACCTCGGGGATCGGTGTGAACAGCTACTTCCTGGGTGGCTTCCTGATCGACCACGGCCAGCCCAGGGCCTTGGTACCCACCCTGGTGCCATCGTCGGCCAGCCGTCCCCGGTCGGCGCCACCGGTACGGCAGCGACTTGCCTGGCCGGATGACTGGAAGGTCTACCTTCTCCGGCCGGTCGAGGGACGGGGGCTGCACTCCACCGGCGAACTCAGCTTCTTCACCGCCCACCTGCCGCTGCCACTCGGCGAGTGCCGGCAGGCGGCGTCGGCGCTGCACAACGACCTGCCGGCCGCGATAGCAACCACCGACTTCTCCCGGCTACGGACGGCCCTGCGACAGAGCCGGATGGTCGGCTTCAAGGCCCGGGAAGTAGGCATCCAGCCGGCCAGCGCAAGACTGCTCCACCAGCTCGACGAGCGCACCGACCTGGCGGCCACGATGAGTTCCCTCGGTCCCACCGTGGTCGTCGTCGCCCGATCGCGGCAGGCCCGGGACGCACTGCCGGAACCAGGGTCGGGCTGGACGGTCAGGGATGGCTCCTGTGCCGGCACCGGCCGGCGACTTCAGGAGACGGGGACGGCGGCCTGACGGTAGAACCAACCCAGGTGCTCGATCAGCGCCTCGCGGGCCTTCACGTCGGTGAGGACGTCGAGCGGGAAGCCAGGTCGCAGGGCCAGCTTGGCGGCGGCAATATCCACGCCGGGCAGTTCGTTCAGCCGCTGCCGGAACTCCTCGCGAAGCGTGAGATCAGCGAACGGTGGTCGCACGCAGAGGTACTGGAAGACGATCTCGAACTTCCGACTCGGGTAGATCACCGCCGGCCAGATGTCGCCCAGCTCGTGGTCCCTGCCCCGGGCCATCAGGAAGCAGGAGGTCTCCCCGCCCCCGCCGTACAGCAGCTTGCCGCCCAGCCTGGTCCAGGCTTCCAGCACAGCGACCGTTCCCGAGACCACCCGAGGGTCCTGCAGATCCTTCAGCTGTTCCATGAACCGGTCATCGAGCAGATCGTGCCGAACGGAACGTGGTCGCAGGAGCCGCCGGGACACGTCCGGTTGCGGCATGCCGGCGAGCTGGGCGAGGTCTTCGATACCGATCCGCTGCGCCTGGCTGGCCCGCCCGTACGAGTCGAACTCCACCCCCTCGGCGCGCAGCACCTCACGCGGGTTGTCCGTGCGGGACGGGTCGTGCCACCGGAAGACGGGCGACACGGTTCCCTCGGCCTGGAGCACCCGGTGGGCGTTCGGACTACGGTGGCTGGCCAGCCGGGCGCCGACCGGCACCGGGTGGGTGCCGATCAGCGCCGCCACGTCCCCGTACGAGGTCCAGGAGCCGGCGGGTAGCTCGGCGAGGGCCCGGTTCATGATCTCCCAGGGCACCTCGGACCGGCTCCCGACGTCACCGACGGGTCCGGGCCAGAGCGTGATGACGCGGTCGGCGAGGGCGTCGGCTCGAGCGTGGATCTCGGGCCGTCCCCACCGCTTCTGCTCGGCGATCTCCCGATTGAGCTGGATCCCACTCTTGGCCAGTTGGGTTCGCTTGAGCAGGAAGGAACTGTTGCTCAACTCGGCGTTGTAGCCGGTCAGGGTCAGGTTGCCGAGTGTGTGAACCAGGGATTCGTGCACGTCGGCAAAGCTCTCCTCGCCCGCCAGGTCGTCGTTGAGCATCTGCTGCCACTCGGCCGTGGGACTCTGCGGCATGACGTGCTCAATGGTCAGTCCCTTCAGCGCCACCGGTTCCTTGCTGCCGTAGGACTCCTCCAGCCACTGGAGCACCAGGTTGCGCTGGGTGGCCCGGCCGTTGAGATAGAACGGGAAAGACCGCACCGACTCGCGGACGTTCGCGTCGCTGGCGTAGTGCTTGCGGCCGACCGACAGGTACGCCCGGACCGCCTCGTCGACCGGCAGGTCCTTGTCCATCTCAGTGACCACCGAGAGCATGACCCGGTTGAGGTTGTTGGTGGGCCGCCCGGTGAGAAGCCGCCGAACGAAGAAGCTCTCCACGTACAGCATCGCCGTGGTGATCTGCTCGGCGGTGGCAGTTCCCTGGTCGCGGCGGTCCAAGAGATGCAGCAGCAGGGGGTAGACGGTGGTGGTGCCCCAGGCGTTGAGCCGGGTGAGCCGCCGCCGCACCTCCGGGTCGGCCTCCTCCTCCGGATGCAGGATGGTTCGCAGCAGCGTGCCCAGCCGGCAGAGCCGGCGTACCTCCGTCTCGATTTCCTGTTCGGTGTGCAGCCGGTTGAGCCGCGCCTGCTGTCCCGGGTAGATGTCCGTCTGGTTGACCCGAGGGTTGCGCTGCACCAGGTCGAGCCAGAACAGTTGCTCCAACTCGTCGGAGGTCAACTGCTCCTGGAGCGGGAACCACAGCGAGTCGTAGACCGCCTCGCCGCGAGTCGGCAGCCGCATGAACAGGTAGTTGCGCAGCAGGTCGGCCTGGGTCAGCTTCAGGCCGGTGTTGTTCAGCGACTCGAAGATCCGGTAGACGTTGTCGCCGAGCTGGGCGACGACCGCCACGAGCGCCATCCCGGAGATGACGGCGTCCTCGATGCGATCAATGTCAATCGGACCGTCCGGATTGTCGGCGGCGGCGGCGAGCTGGGCGAGAAAGAACCGGTACGCCGCACCGACCTGGTCGCTGCCGCCGGCCTGCGGGGTCGAGTCGAGGCAGGCCCGGTACGCCGCCCGGTCGGCCTGGGTGGGTACAAGCTTCAACCGGTACGGTTCGGGCTTCCACGGGTTGGTGAGGTACTGCTGGTCGATCCGGCCGCGGTGTTCCGGACCCTCGTACTGGGCCCGGTGGTCGCGGATGGCGCAGAGCAGGATGGACAACGTGGTGAGCCGCTGCTGGCCGTCTACCACCAGGAACTCGGAAACGCCGGCCGGGCCGTTGGTGGGGCTGGGCGCCAGCACCAACGAGCCGATGAAGTGGGTGCGATCAGGATCCTCGACCCGCTCCTCCGCCAGGTTGCGGATGTCGTCCCAGAGTCGTTCGAACTGCGGCGTCGTCCACGAGTACGTCCGCTGATACAGCGGCACCCGATACTGGTTCGTGCCTTCCAGCAGCTCCCGCAGCGTCGTCTCGCGTGCCGCAACCACATGTGCCCCCAACGGTGTCCGGAAAGTAACCCGGACACCCAATCAGACCAACAGGGTGGGATCTGAGACAGAGTCAGAAACGCGACTCGGAACTGCTTCCAGCGCAGAACGGCGTGCTTCCCGGCAGAACGAAGGTCAACAGTCAACGTCCGCTACCGATGCACCCGGCGGCGGCCGTCCCACCCGGGTCGTCGCTGCGGTGGAACAACGGGATCGGCCACCTCACCGCCGCCTCGGCACCCGCTCGTCTGTCGCGAACATCGTCGCCATCCAGCCTACTCAATGTTAAGTTTTGTTGTCGGATAGTGATGAACCCGGGAGGATGACATGAGTCGACGCCCGTGGGAGGCAGATCCTTCCGCCGAGTTGACCCGACGATGGGGAAAGTCGGCGCACGAGCTGGGGGACACTTCGGGCGACGGCAGTTGCCCCGACATCTGGGAGCTGTCCAACGGCGATGTCGCGGTGATCGGGACCGACTTCACCGACACCTACCAAGGTCGGCTCCCGGCGGGCGTGTCGATCGATCCCGGCGAGCGGCTTGTCATCATTCCCCGGAACATGATCGTTGCGGCGAAGGTGGACATCCCGGATGTATGATCTCCTCGGTGGAGATCCCGGTGAGCGGTTGAGCCTGGACGATTACTGGGCCGACTTCGAGAAGCGGTTCTGGACCACCACCGCACCGGGATTCTGGAAGCTGGAGCGGCAGCAGACGTTCAAGGAGCCCACCGACGACGGTTGGCGGGCGTTCGCCGCCGGACGCTGGGACGAGTCGCTCCGGATCCTCGACGGCCGGCGTACCGAGTTCGCGGACTACTACCGGCGGATCCGCGGGGCCGGGTTCGCCACCCGCCGGGTACGGGTCGTTGAGGAACCCCTCACGCCCTACCTTCAGTGGGAGTTGCACGTGCTGCGGCTACGCCACGAGTACGGCGGGCTGACCCGGGTGGTCGGCCCGGACCGCGTTGCGGCGGCCGAAGCGGGCGGTCCGCTGCCCGAGATTTACACCCTCGGCACGGATTTGATGTACGAGGCGATCTACGACGCGGGCGGTGTACTGGAGGCCGCCCGGCGGTGGTGTGATCCGGTGGTGGTGCGCCGCTGCCAGCAGTTCATCGAGGCGCTGTACGACGACGGGGAACCACTCGACCAGTTCTTCGCCCGCGTGGTGGCGCCCT
Source organism: Plantactinospora sp. A48 (assembly GCF_055793945.1). Classification (NCBI taxonomy): domain Bacteria; kingdom Bacillati; phylum Actinomycetota; class Actinomycetes; order Micromonosporales; family Micromonosporaceae; genus Plantactinospora; species Plantactinospora sp. A48. The sequence continues at coordinate 34,183 of NZ_JBTIXF010000066.1, forward strand.
TGGGGCCGCCGACTCTGGCATGAGCGATGAGCCGCGGGACGGCGGACCGGGGCAGTCGAACCGCGCCGAGGTGTCTGGCCCGGCTGACCTCGTCCAGGCTCGTGATGTGTTCGGTGGCGTGCATTTCCACAATGGCGAGGACCAGGCGGTGGCACCGCCTCGACAGCTCCCCGGTGACGTACGAGGGTTCGTCAATCGAAGCGCGGAACTGACCGCGCTCGACCGGCTACTGGTCGAGGACACCGGTCCGGTCGGGGTCACGCTGTCGGTGATCGCGGGCACCGCCGGGGTCGGCAAGACCGCGCTGGCGCTGCGCTGGGCACACCGGGTCCGGCACCGGTTTCCGGACGGCCAACTCCACGTCAACCTGCGCGGTTATGACCCGGGCGAGCCGGCCCGACCGGAGCAGGTACTGGAACGGTTCCTGCGTGCCCTGGGCGTCCCGCCCGCGGCCATTCCAGCCGACCTGGACGACCGGGCGGCGCTGTACCGATCGCGGCTGGCAGATCGACGGATCCTGGTGGTGCTGGACAATGCCGCCAGCGTCGGGCAGGTCCGGCCGCTGCTGCCGGGCTCGGACAGTTGTCTGGTCATCGTGACCAGCCGCAGCCGGCTCTCCGGGCTGGTCACCCGGGACGGTGGGCGCCGGTTGACGGTACGGATGCTAACCGAGGACGACGCCATCACCCTGTTGCGCGAGCTCACCCGGGAATTCCGGGCGGGCGACGACCCTGAGCACCTGGCCGAGTTGGCACGGCTGTGCGCCCGACTGCCCCTGGCGCTGCGCATCGCCGCCGAGCGGGCGGCGAGCCGGCCGTACATGCCGCTTGACGAGTTGATCCGCGACCTACGGGACGAGTCGGCCCTGTGGACCGCGTTGACCGCGGAGGAGAACGAGGAGGCGGATGCCGTACGAGCTGTTTTCGCCTGGTCCTACCGGGCCCTTGATCCGGCGGCGGCTCGGATGTTCCGGCTGCTGGGTCTGCACCCAGGCTCGGAATTCAGCCTACCGGCGGCTGCCGCGCTGGCCGGGGAGCCGGCGAACCAGGTACGGCAGCGGATCGACGCCCTGGTCGGCGCGCACCTGTTGGAGCAGTCCGGACCGGGACGCTACCAACTGCACGACCTGCTCCGCGCGTACGCGATCGACCAGGTGCGCCACCTGGAAAGCGACGCGGACCGGCGGACCGCCCAGCGCCGGATCCTCGACTGGTATCTGCACACCACGGATGCCGCGCTGGCCCGGACGCTACCGTTCTATCGCACCGTACCGCTGGATCCGCCGACGGATGTCACGCCGCTCACGTTCCCGACGAGCGTCAACGCGGACGCCTGGTTCGACGCCGAGCGCGACAATCTGGTCGCGGCCGCCCGCGCCGCCGCCGCGGTTGACCAACGGACCACGTGGCGACTCGCGGCGTTGCTGCGCAGCGTCTTCATGCATCAGAACGCCTTCGAGAGCTGGTTCGCCACCGCGCGCATCGGCTTGGCCGCCGCCCGCGAACTGGGCGACCGACGGGGCGAGGCGGAGTCGCTGGAGAGCCTCGGCAAGGCGCATTTTCAACTTCGACAGCTCACCGAGGCGGTCGAGTTCCATCGGTCCGCGCTGGAGATCCGGCGAGAGATTCACGATGACTACGGCACGGCCATCTCGATCAACGCGCTCGGTCTGCTGGGTCTGCGGACCCGCCGGCTCAGCGAATCGCTCACCCACTTCAGCGACGCCCTCGCAATCTTCGAACGGCTCGGCCACGAGCGCATGAGGGCCCTGGTGCTGAGCAACCTGGGCGAAACTCACTACGAACTCGGCCAACTGGACCGGGCCGCCGAGCTGCTGAGCCAAGCGCTCGCCGGGCAGCGCCGGCTGGACGACCGCGGGCAGGAGGGCAACTCGCTGTTCTTCCTCAGCATGACCCTGCGGGAGCAGGGACACCTCGAAGAGGCCGGGTCGGTGATCGAGGAGGCGGTGGCCATCGCCGAAAACGGTGGCAGCCCGGTGTGGCTGGCGCACTGGCTGGTCGAGCGCGCCCGGGTGCTTCGTGCGTTGGGCGATCCCGGCGTAGCCTTGCAGGCCACACACCGCGCCGCCGTCATCCAGCGGCAGCTTGGTGACCGCAGCCGCGAAGCGACAGCACTCGACGAAGCCGGTGCGGCGTACCGGGAGTTGGGGCAGCCGGACGAGGCGATCGGCTTTCACCTGCAAGCCGCGGCCACCCACCGGCAGCTCGACGATCGCTGGCAACTGGCCACGACGCTCGACCACCTCGCGCTCGCACTGGTCGCGGGGGGGGGGGAGGGGGGGGGAGGGGGGCGTAAGGGTCGGCATGGGGGGCGGGGTGGTGAGGTGGGGGGCGGTAGGTCGGTCGATTGCGCAGTCGCTCAAACGGCTGCGCCGA